>CAXFCD010000217.1:0-4154 GCA_964001155.1 uncultured bacterium
ATTTTTTCCGGTGTTTCTTCTGCAACTTTTTCAATCTCAACTCCACCTTCTGATGAAACCATGAAAACGTCCATTCCTTTACTTCTGTCTAAGGTGATTGCAGCATAATATTCTTCAGCAATGTCGAATGCTTCTGTCACATACACTTTTTTGACCAGCTGACCTTTTTCACCTGTTTGGTGCGTCACCAAATTCATACCAAAAATGTTTTTAGCGTTTTCTAATGCTGATTCAAAATTGGGTGAATATTTTACACCACCACCTTTTCCGCGACCACCTGCGTGGATCTGTGCTTTTACAACCACATCTTCTGTATTGAAATCTTCCTGGACACGTTTAATGGTCGATTCCGCGTCTTCCAATTTTTCGAAGACATAGCCATCTTGAACGGGCATGCCATAATCGGAGAAAATCTTTTTTCCCTGATATTCATGAACTTTCATTTTTCATTCCTTATTTCTGTCCCTGCATTGCCATCTAATGCATCTTGGATGCAGGGGATAGAGGTTATCATAACTTTTTCACCGTGATATTTCAAAAAGTGCATAGCTGCTTTAATCTTTGGTCCAATACTTCCTTGTTGAAATTCACCTGATTCATATAATTCTTCTGCTTCTTGCCGTGTCATAGATCGGATGGATTCTTGTGTGTCTGTCCCATAGTTTCGATAAACATTGTCCACATCGGTGATAATCCATAATTCTTCCGCACGAATGATTCGTCCTAATTTTGCCGCTGCATAATCTTTATCAATGACAGCATCTATTCCTTCTAAATGGCCCGATGGATCATTATAAACAGGAATGCCACCACCGCCGGAGGCAATCACAATAGTGCCGCGATCCACCAACGCTTTGATGGATTTTCCGTGCATAATGTATTCCGGCATGGGGGAAGGAACCACTCGGCGCCATTGTCCCGGTTCTTGCTCTTTGATACTCCAACCGAATTTTTTTGCCAGCGATTTTGCTTCAGATTCAAGATATCGAGCGCCTACATATTTGGTGGGGTTTTGGATGGATGGATCCGTTTCATCCACAATCACTTGGGTGACCATGGTTACCACTTCGCGATCTACCTGCATATCCCGCAATTTATTTTGCATGGATTGCTGAATCATGTAACCGATATAACCTTGGGTTCCCGCCACACAAACACCAAGAGGAAGGGGAGGCACTTTATCATGGGTGAGATCCATCCGGAGGAGTTCATTCCCCACTTGGGGACCATTCCCATGATTGATACAAAGATTATAGCTACGATCAATAAAATGGCCGATGCCATCTAACGTTTCCCGTGTATGGGCAAATTGTTGATGGATTTTTCCGGCTTCACCTTTAGGCGAAAGAGAATTCCCGCCCATAGCGATCATGGCTGTTCGATTTAACATGTGCAGAATTTATTATTTTTTATAAACGCAGAGACGCTAAGTTGCAAAGAAAAACACTTTGTGTCATTTCGCCTTTGCGTTAAAATAATTTCAGTGAACAAGGATTAATCTTCCTGAAGGAATGGATAACGATAATCTGTCGGTGTATCGAATGTTTCTTTTACAGTCCGAATGGAAATCCATCGTTGCAAGTTTAGGTCAGATCCTGCTTTATCGTTGGTGCCGGATGCACGGCTTCCGCCAAAGGGTTGCTGTCCAACCACGGCGCCAGTAGGTTTATCATTGATGTAAAAATTCCCTGCAGAATGTGTCAGTCGATCTTTCGCTTCCGCCATAGCGTCTTTATCATAACCCATGATACAACCGGTTAAAGCATAAGGGGATGTGGAATCCACCAAGTCGATAGTTGCATCCCAATCCGCTGGATCGTAGAGATACACAGTTAAGACTGGACCAAAGATTTCTTCTTCCATTGTTTTAAAATTTGGATTTGTGGTGAGAATTGTGGTTGGTTGAATGAAATAACCTTTTGAATCATCATAGGTCCCGCCGGACAGAATTTCAGCATCATCTGCGTCTTCCGCGTAATCAATATATGCCGCGATGGAATCGAAAGCTGGTTTATCAATGACTGCGTTCATAAAGTTTGTGAAATCTCTTGGGGATCCCACTTTTACTGTTTCTAACTCCGCCAAATATTTTTTCTTTACTTCATCCCAAATGGTGGTCGGAATATAAGCGCGGCTCATGGCAGAACATTTTTGTCCTTGAAATTCAAAAGCACCGCGAATCATGGCTGTGGCCAATTCATCTGTATTCACAGATTCATGGGCGAGACAAAAATCTTTACCACCCGTTTCACCAACAATTCTTGGATATGTTTTATATTGGTCAATTTGGGTGCCGATGGTTTTCCAAATGTGCTGGAATGTAGCAGTGGATCCAGTGAAATGAACACCAGCCAAATTTGGATTTGCTAAAACAGGATTACCAACTTTTCCACCTGAACCGGGAATGAAATTGATGACGCCGGCAGGCAAGCCCGCTTCTTCCAACATTTTCATTAAATAATAACAGGGTAGAATCGCTGATGATGCCGGTTTCCATAATACCACATTTCCCATGAGCGCTGGAGCGGATGGAAGATTCGCAGCAATGGATGTAAAGTTAAAAGGTGTAATGGCAAAAACGAATCCTTCCAAGGGACGATATTCCAAATGATTGCTCATCCCTTCCGGGGAGATTAAGGGTTGATTCGCATAAATCTCTTCTGCGTATTGCGTATTAAAATTGAAAAAATCAATTAATTCACAGGCAGCATCAATTTCAGCTTGGAATGCATTTTTACTTTGGTTCAGCATGGTGGCAGCGTTGATGGTATCCCGCCATGGACCTTGAAGCAATTCAGCCGCTTTTCTAAAAATTTTTGTTCTTTCTTCTAAAGATGTTTTGGACCAAGTGTCCCAAGCTTCCTTAGCTGCTTCAATAGCTTGGTTGGCTTCTGCTTCACTTGCTTTATGATAAGTGGCCAACACATGTTGGTGATCATGAGGCATTACACAAGTACCGGTGTCGTCTGTTTTTATTTCTTGTCCACCAATGATAAGAGGAATTTCAATCGTTTGTGATGCCATTTCATCATACTTGGCTTGGAGGCTTAGGCGTTCTGGAGAACCGGCTGCGAAGGTTGAAACAGGGTCGTTCATTGCTTTAGTAATTTGGGTCATAATTAATCTCAGTTAAATAAAAAAGGGTTGAAAAAGGCCCGGAAAATTACCCGTTGAAAAATGGGGAGACAAGCGTAGTAGGATGGAAGATGTATGATGTCGAATGGAAGAATTCCTTATACAGCTTCTAGTTCTGACGTTAGAGCCTTATTCATAAATTCATTTAATGCATGTCGCATTTCTGGGAGCCCAGGTGCGGTGACCAATTTTTGTCGAAAGTTGGAAGCACCAGGGAATCCCTTTATATAATTGGAAAAGTGTTTCCGCATGAGATTGGACCCGGTTCGCTCACCACGATTTTCTAATAATAAATCAAAGTGTCGACTACAGGTTTGTGCAATATCTAAAAGTGAAGGTGGAGGAGAACAGAGTTCACCATTCAATCGTGCTTTTGCATCCCGGAAAAACCATGGATTCCCTTGTGCTGCTCTTCCCACCATAACCGCATCGCATCCAGTTTCTTCAAACATCCGCATCATGTCATCCATGGTACAAACATCACCATTACCAATCACCGGAATTGAAACCGAATCTTTCAATAATTTTATATAAGTCCAATCCGCTTTTCCGGTGTATCGTTGTTTTGTGGTTCGCGGGTGTAGTGCAATGGCTTTCACACCAATGTTTTCCAATCGTTCACCCACTTCCGGCACCACAATCATCTCTTGGTTCCATCCCACACGCATTTTAACTGTGACGGGGACTTCAGGCACGGATTCAACAACCGCTGCAGTAATATCATCCATGAGACATAAATCTTGAAGTGCTGCGGAACCGCCGCCTTTTTTCGTCACTTTCGGGACAGGGCAGCCATAATTGATATCTAAAATATCCGGTTGAAAAGTGTTCACAACGTATTTTGCAGCTTGGCTCATGGTTTCTGCATCACTCCCAAATATTTGGATGCCGATAGGACGTTCCGGTTCTTCGAATCGAATTAGATCCAACGTTTTGGTATTTTCCCGAATGATGCCATCAGCAGAGACAAACTCTGAATACACAATCCCCGCGCCCATTTCTTTACATAAAATGCGAAA
>CAXFCD010000218.1:0-6580 GCA_964001155.1 uncultured bacterium
AGCATTCATATCTATTGCAGATTGAACTAACCGTCTACCTTCAATGTAAAATTGACTATAGTCTTGCCGGAATTTTTTCCGAGCCAACGATTGGATTTTCTTTATGTCATTATTTGTCATGTATCGTAGAAGATTTACTTATAAGAAACTAATAGAATCTTAAATGAGAAATCTAAAGAAATCTGCCTTGGTGTGTTCAAGAGTCACCGGTAATTTTCCCGTCTATAATTAAACCGAATTTATTTTATTATGAGCAAAAGATTACCCAACAGAGACACCGATTTTTCCGCATGGTACACCCAAGTGGTGAACCGCGCCGGGCTGGCCGATTACGGTCCGGTGAAAGGGACAATGGTCATTAAGCCTTATGGCTTTCAATTGTGGGATAACATCAAGGAATCATTTGACCGCATGATCAAGGCTACTGGTCACGTGAATGCCTATTTCCCACTATTTATTCCAAAATCATTTTTGGCAAAAGAAGCAGAACATGTGGAAGGATTTGCCAAAGAATGTGCTGTGGTAACACATACTAGATTGAAAGCAGATGAGGCCCATGGCATCGTGGTAGACCCTGAATCCAAATTAGAAGAAGAAATAATTGTTCGCCCCACATCCGAAACAGTGATTTGGTCCATGTATAAAAAGTGGATTCAATCGTACCGTGATTTGCCTGTACTCATTAATCAATGGGCCAATGTGGTTCGATGGGAAATGCGGACACGTTTATTTTTGCGTACATCAGAATTTTTATGGCAAGAGGGGCACACAGCCCACGCAACAGCAGCAGAAGCACAACAAGAAACATTGGATATTCTAGAACTCTATCGTCAATTAGCAGAAGACTATTTGGCTGTGCCGGTTTTTACCGGTGTAAAGACAGACTCAGAGAAATTTGCCGGCGCAGATAAAACTTATTGTATTGAAGCCATGATGGGCGACAAGCGCGCACTCCAGGCCGGCACTAGCCATAATTTGGGTCAAAATTTTGCCAAAGCATTTGATGTAAAATTTCAAACCAAAGATAATCAGGAAGAGTTGGTTTGGGCCACCAGTTGGGGCGTTAGTACACGACTCGTGGGTGCAGTGATTTTAACTCATGGTGACGAAAAAGGACTCCGATTGCCTCCCAAGATTGCACCGATTCAGGTTGTGGTTATACCTATTTCCAGGAATGAAGAACAAGAAAAAGCGGTAAAAGAGTACATAGAACCTCTGGCGAATTCATTGGAAAGCGCTGGCGTTCGCGTTCATCAAGATTGGTCAGATAATTCTCCCGGTTTCAAATTTAATGAATGGGAAATGAAAGGTGTGCCACTCCGAATGGAAGTGGGTCCACGTGATGTTGAAAAAGGGAACGTGGTCGTGGCCCGGCGGGACACCAGTGAAAAATCATTTTTATCAAAAGCAGAAGCAGTCACGCAAGTTCCTGAATTGTTAGATGAAATTCAGAAAGGGTTATTTGACCAAGCAAAACAATTCAGGGATGAAAATACACACATAGTTGCCACCTATGATGAATTGAAACAAATCATTAAAACGGGTGGATTTGTCCGCTGCGGCTGGGACGGCACGGATGAAACAGAAGCGAAAGTGAAAGAAGAAACAAAAGCCACCATCCGCTGTATTCCTACTGACGAAAATCCAGAAGGACTAACATGCGTCCATTCCGGCAAACCGGCAAAGCATGAAGTGATTTACGCCAAAGCATATTAAATCATCTAACGCCAAGTGTGCCAAAACACACTAAGGTTTTATAAATATGAAAAACGTAAAACGTAATTTGAAATTTTCCTTCAATTAATTACGTTTTACATATTTACGATATAGTCTTTCTATGATTATCCACACACCGGCGATTGTTCTTAAATCATTCCCGTACGGCGATACATCTCTCATTGCACGGTGTTTTACAGAAGAGAAAGGGAAGGTGAGCCTAATTGTCAAAGGGGCGCGATCAAAAAAGTCTCCTAAATCTGCTCAATTTCAACCTTTAAGTTTTATAGATATCATTTATCACCATAAACCGAATCGAGATTTGCAGGTGCTTTCCAAAGTGAATTTTCGTGAATCCTGGCCCAAGATTTTAGAAGATTTGCGAGCAGTTACCTTATCCATGGCCATTTTGGAAATGACAGAAAAAACACTCCACGAAGATGATCCACATCCGGGATTATTTTCAACATTAGTGGATGTGCTTCGGGCATTTAACAAAGGAGACGATGACCCCAACTTATTATTTTGGTTTTATGAATGTGCTTTATTGTCTCATTTAGGATTTCGTCCTAATTTGGATCAACGGGAATTTCCTGGATTAACTTTATCCGACCCTAACGGTGGCCCCAATAGTGGGATCATACTTGCCAGTTTGCTGGCTGAAGATATTGAACAATTGCCGAAAGAAGAAGTAACCCATAAGGACCGCAAGATTATAAGCGATTATTTATGGACATTATTGCGTTATCATTTCGACAGCTTGGACAAAATGAAATCTATAAATGTGGCTCGGAAAATTTTAAGTGAGTAATCCAAAAATAAAACAATGATCCAAGGCGTATTAACCCAAGAAAATAATCAATCCTTCATTTTGGATAAGGATGGCAACCGCCATTTTGGAGACCGAACAATTTGGGATGGATATTTAACCCATTGGGAGGGTCAATCGGTTTTCGCCAGGGAACTTCCGCAAAAAGATTACGACAAAAACGAACCGATTATCATTCTTTGGCCGGAAGAGAAAGAACCGTACGAACCTTTCGTTGATTTGTATTATAATGAGCGGCTCATAAAGTATTTTGTTTCAATTTTGGGCCACACGGCCATCAATGTCAATGGTTCTATTTTCAATTTTTCCCACTTATTGAATGAAAATGAGATCATGGCCAAGGAAGAATATTTTTATCGTCCAGCATTAGGGGAGTTTGCGCCATCTCCAAACAATGGTGTTTTTGAAATTCTTGAAGATGGCAGAATATTTTATGACAAATTCGGGCGGAATTTTATGCGTACGATTCACCGAATCCGTGTTTTTGGATTGGAAACTGAACAATTTATGTCTGAATTAAACCAAAGTCTGGAAACAATTCTGAATACACCGCCCCATCCCAAAGACCCTGAGAAATACCGCGATTTTAGTATCCACTCAAACAATTGTGCCACGGTGATTCGAGATGCATTTAAACGATGCGGTTTCCCGAAAGTCAGCGGGCGTTTCCCACGAGACTTATTCATCAGCGCAGCCCACGCTCTGTTTAAGGATAATGGCCTCAACACCACCTATACAGTTTTGCCGCAACTGCATGTACCCGAAGCGCAGCCAAGTCGTTTGTCGCCTTTGGTAAATCTGCGGAACTATTTCCGGCTTCAAGAATTACGTAAATTCAAGCGACTATGAGATATCAATTCCAATCAAACCCCGGCCAGTTTTCTTATAAACCGACCTTGTTCACCGATGCCATCAAAATTTTGGTTTCAGTGAATTTTGGCGTGTTTCTGCTGCAAACAATCTCAGGTGCAGAATCATTATTTTTCCCCTTGTTTGGACTCGTTCCAAAATTGGTTTGGTCCCAATTCATGTTATGGCAGCCGTTTACTTATTTATTTTTCCATGGTGGCGTTTGGCATGTACTCATCAATATGTTTGTTCTGTGGATGTTTGGCAGTGAATTAGAAAGATTGTGGGGGAAGACTCATTTCTTAAAATTTTATTTTGTAACAGGTGTCGGTGCCGGTATCGTCACCGCGCTTTTTGGACTGAATTCTCTTACACCAATCGTAGGGGCAAGTGGCGCTGTCTATGGCATTCTTTTGGCTTACGGCTTAACCTATCCCAATAGAACAGTTTACCTGTATGGCATCATTCCTATCAAATCTCTCTGGTTTGTGATTGGGATTGGCACCATTGCTTTTATGTCTTCTTTTGACAATGTGTCCCAGATCAGTCATCTCACTCATTTGTCCGGAATGGTTATCGGTTATTTGATGCTGAAACGGCCTATCCGCTTAGATGATCTTTGGTTTTCCATCCGGAAGCGCACCATGGAATACAAGATCCAACAGGAAGAAAAGAAAATCTCGAAACAACATGCTATCGAACGGGACATTGACTGGATTTTGGATAAGATCAATCGTGAAGGGTTTGACAGTTTAACCGAAGAGGAACACGACCGCCTATACAAAGGAAGCCAATCGCTCTCCCGCACTAAGAAAAAAGATTGATTCTCCTCCTTGGTAAAGTCTTAATTTTACCATTCCTCATTTCATCTAAAAGAATCTAAATATGGACAGCAATAAAGGTACAACTGACCTTGGAACACTCATTGGGTTTTTAGCCGGCATCAGCATCATTGTCATCGGCATCTTGCAAAGCGGCGGGAAATTATTCTGGTTTTTTAATTTTAATTCTCTGTTGATCGTTGTGGGCGGCACCTTTGCAGCAACTATGGTTAACTTGCCCCTCAGAGCGATGCGAAATATTTTTAATATTCTACAAAATGTATTTAAGGGCGAAGATTATGATTATGTAGGCATCATCAATGAGATTGTAGCAAAAGCGCAAAAAGCCCGAAAGGATGGGCTCTTATCTTTGGAGGCGGATATGCCAAATATGCGTGAGGGGTTTTTTAAAAACGGAATTGAATTGGCCATCAATGAGAGAGAATCTTCCCGGCTACGTACTTTTTTAAATCTTGAAATGAATAATATCCAAAGCCGACATATTGCTGGTCAGGAATTATTTTTATATATGGGCTCCTATGCGCCGGCTTTTGGGATGCTGGGCACGGTTTTGGGGCTCATTGTGATGATGAACAATTTTGCCGGCGGAGAAGTCACCGCTGAAATGACCACTTCCTATGATATTGCAGATCGCTTTGCTGAACTCCTTTCCGGGATGGGACTGGCACTCATTACCACGTTTTATGGCGTTTTTATGGCAAATATGGTTTTTCTGCCTATTGGGGGAAAACTAAAACGCCGCTCAGAGAATGAAATGATGTTCAAAAGTATCGTCATTGAAGGCATTATCAGTATACATGCCCGGGAACATCCCATACTGATAAAGGAAAAATTGATGACATTTGTTCCTGCGTATGTTCGCCATGAACCGGAAACAGATGTCCCAGAGAAAAAACCACAATCTTCCTTGTCTGCCGTAAAAGAAAAATTGGGAGAACAAAAAGAAGACGCCGAAGAGAAAGAATAATTAGATGGCACTATTTCGTCAACCCGTCACCATGGATGAGCGCAAGGCCAAGGCCACTGCCTGGGCGCTGACATTCGCAGATATGGTCACCTTGCTCCTGACCTTTTTTGTATTACTATTGGTTATCTTAAATGATGCTGAGAAACATATTGATGCTGTTATCAATAAATTATTAGATGATACTTATTCGGAAATGAATCAAGACCTGAGTTCGGCAAATGTATCTGTAGATCGAGTCACCAAAGGAATCAAAATTACCATTCGGGGCAATTTATTTAAATCTGCCGCTGCAGATGTGGAACCGGAATATTATCCTGTGATTCATCAAATCGGAAAAATCATCCGGGAATCAGAAGTGATTAATATTTTTGATGATCAGAATTATAACAACTTGCTGGACTTGATTCAAAAACGCGGTTCCCAATTAAATGTGGAAGTGCGATGCGAGGGCCATACAGATGATGAGAAATTACCGCCCAACGCTGACTTCCCCAGTAATTGGGAATTATCTGCAGCCCGATCTCTCAATTTGGTGCGGATCATGAATAAATACGCCGCCATGCCGGAGAAATATTTTTCAGCCATGGGTTATGGTGAATTCCGGCCAATCATTGATGTTCATTCCATCCACAATCCGGATGAAAAGAAAAAGGCTCGTGCGGTCAATCGCAGAGTGGAGATCTATTTGGATGCTTTCCTGAAACAGAAGGTGATTTCCGAAGTAGAAATAAACGTCTAAGTTTTATCTATTCGTTTGTTTTTCAGGTTCTTTTTTGGGGATGACCTTAAAAACTTTTTCTCCCTGTTTCGCCATTCGGAACCGTTCCCGCGCCAATTTTTCAATATACTCTAAATCGTTTTCCAACCTGTTTTTTTCAGCAATCAATTTTTCCCTGCTTTCCCGTAATTGGGAAATGTGTTCCTGGATTTGGGCTCGTTCCCGCTTGAGTTTATAAAGTTGGAATAAGCCGTGGTCTCCGAAAATGAAAATGATCAGCAATGTAACACCAATGAGCAATAAAACACCTCGGACAAACTGCCGTTGTGTTTCAGCCATTTGTTGCCGGGCTGCCCGGGAGCGGCCTTGCCGTTTCATTTTGGCGTATTGTGTCATTTAGATTTTCCTAAAACATCCATACCGGCAAACTGGGCTGATGCGCCTAATTCTTCCTCAATTCTTAATAATTGATTGTATTTGCAAATGCGATCTGTACGAGAGGCGGAACCGGTTTTAATTTGTCCCATCCCCATAGCCACTGCAAAATCAGCAATGGTTGTATCTTCCGTTTCACCGGAACGATGAGAAATGACAGCGCCATATCCGGCATTCCGGGCCATTTCTACTGCCTGGATGGTTTCAGTCACAGTGCCAATCTG
>CAXFCD010000219.1:0-3275 GCA_964001155.1 uncultured bacterium
ACTGCGGAACGATCCGCGTGCCAGCCGTCAGCGACGTCGCAGACGCCGCAAATAGGCGCCCGAAAGGGAATTAATGAAAGCCTCGGTTTTGCCGGGGCTTTTTTATTTTTTCAATATTGAAGAGGACGTAAAATTTCGAAACTTTCATTAAAATTGATAGTAATGATACCAAATCCTAATCCTAATTTTTATTGTGTTAATTAGAAGTATATCAGGTGTTCGGGGACTCACCGAAACGCATCTCACTCCGGAATCATCCATCGCCTACGCCAAAGCGCTCCACCAATTTTTACCTGATGGTGTTATTATGGCTGGACGTGACAGCCGTCCATCGGGAGATGATATTCTTCATGCCATGATGGGTGAACTCACCCGGTTAGGTCGAACCGTCATTCTCTGTGGCATTGTGCCAACACCAACAGTACAGTACATGGTTCACAATACAGAAGCTGTGGGTGGATTTATTGTAACGGCTAGTCATAATCCAATTGAGTGGAATGGGTTGAAATTTATCCGAGAAGACAGCACATTTTTCCATCCCGTAGATTGTGAACGACTCTTTGAATTGGTAGACAAAAATGAATCTTTACCAGATGCAGATGAGCCTGGCATCATTTGGCCGGAGAAAAATGCCATTCAAAAGCATGTGATTGCCTGCGCCAGTTTATCCTGTATTGATTTGAATCGGATTCAGCGTCGCCATTTCAAAGTGGTCATTGATGCGGTGAATGGCGCCGGAGCCCAAGCCCTCCCTGCCATGTTAGAATCGTTGGGGTGTGATGTGATAGAACTCAATTGCGAGCCCGACGGGAATTTCACTCGCGGGACTGAACCACTTCCAGAGCATTTGACTGATTTATCCCAAGCGGTGATTGAACATGGTGCTGATGCCGGTTTTGCTGTGGATCCAGACGCAGATCGTTTGGCAGTCGTAAATGAAAAAGGGGAACCATTAGGCGAAGAATACACGTTGGTCCTGGCAGCCGATGGTTTCTTGAATGATAAGAAATCTTTAGAACAATTTGTTGTGAATTTATCCACATCCTTAGCATTGGAAAAGTTAGCCGAATCCAAAAACAGTTCTGTGGTTCGATCGGCAGTGGGCGAAATCAATGTGGTGAAAAAAATGAACGAAATTGGCTCAGAACTAGGCGGAGAAGGCAACGGCGGCGTTATTTTACGGGAATGCCATTTAGGACGTGATTCATTGGTGGGTGCAACCTTGGTCTTGAATAGAATGTCTCAAACAGATACATCATTGAGTGAAATTCATCAAACCTTACCTCAATTTGAAATTGTGAAAGATAAGGTGAATTTAGAAGGCATCGATCTGGATGGATTGATGCAAAAAGTAGAATCCTTATTTCATGATGCAGAAAAAAATATAGTGGATGGTATCAAATTCTCTTGGGATGACAGGTGGGTTCATTTGCGGAAATCGAATACGGAACCCATCATGCGGATCTATGCAGAAGCGCCAATGGAAAATCAGGCAATTGACCTTGTAAAAAAGATTCAATCTCTTCTGTAAAGAAGATGTATTCAAAGTGGGAATTTTATTCTAAATTCCCCGGCATTCTCAAAAATCTTATGACTGTACACCATCAATTATATACTCATCCTATCGACGAGATTAATACGCAAGAACGTGTGGCACGGCTTTTTTCTCGGAGCATCAAAAAAGAATCCAAGATTCAAGCGTTGTATCTTACCTTAAGCATGATTGACCTCACCACACTGGAAGGAAAAGATTCTCCCGGAAAAGTGAAACAACTTTGTTATAAAGCATCTCACCTCCATGATCAATTTCCAGGACTGCCGAATGTGGCAGCGATATGTGTTTACCCAACAATGGTGCCCATAGCAAAGGAAGCACTAGCGGGCACGGGAATAAATATTGCATCAGTTGCAACATCATTTCCCAGTGGGATGGCAGATTTGCAATCAAAATTAGATGAAGTAAAATCTGTTGTAGATGCCGGTGCAAATGAAATTGATATGGTGATTTCGCGCGGTCAATTTCTACGGGGTGAATTTGCGTATGTGTCGGATGAAATTACCCAAGTGAAAGAAGCCTGTGGCGATGCACATTTGAAAGTGATATTGGAAACAGGCGAACTCGTTACCTTAGATAATGTTAGATTCGCCAGTGATATTGCTATGGAAGCTGGTGCAGATTTTATTAAAACATCCACCGGGAAAGTTTCACCTGCAGCCACACCGCCAGTTGTTCTTACTATGCTAGAAGCTATTCGAGATTTTGAAACGAAAACAGGTAAACAAATCGGTATGAAACCTGCAGGTGGCATTGGTACAGCCAAACAAGCCATTCAATATTTGGTCATGGTGAAAGAGACTTTGGGCGAAGATTGGCTGTCTCCGGATTTATTTCGATTCGGCGCCAGTTCCTTAGCCAACGATGTTCTCATGCAAATCGTGAAGCAAAGCACAGGTCAGTATCAATCAAAAGATTATTTTTCAGTGGATTAAACAAAAATTATTATGAATAAAGCACAAACCTGGGAATACAGCCCTGCACCGGAAAGTACGGATCATATTCAATTAAAAGATAAATACGACCTTTTTATCAATGGGAAATTTGTACCTAGCTCAGGTGGAAAAACGTTCAATTCCATCAATCCTGCCAATGAAAAGACAATCGCCAAAGTTGCAGATGCGAATAAAGCAGATGTGGATAAAGCGGTGAAAGCTGCCCGGAATGCTTATGAAAAAACCTGGTCTAAAATGGCACCAAAAGAGCGTGGGAAATATGTGTATCGCATTGCCCGATTACTCCAAGAAAGAGCACGAGAATTTTCTGTCATTGAATCCATGGATGGGGGAAAGCCCATCCGTGAAAGCCGCGATGTGGATGTACCTTTATCTGCTGCACACTTTTTCTATTATGCCGGTTGGGCGGATAAGTTGGAGTATGCTTTTCCCGGCGTATCTCCAAAACCGATAGGCGTAGCCGGACAAATTATTCCATGGAATTTTCCGTTGCTTATGGCAGCTTGGAAATTGGCACCGGCCTTAGCCACTGGAAACACATTGGTGTTAAAACCAGCGGAGACCACACCACTCACCGCTATGAAATTGGCAGAAATTATCCAAGAAGCAGATTTACCTCCCGGCGTGGTGAACATTGTAACGGGTGCAGGAGAAACCGGACAAGCGTTGGTGAATCATCCAGATGTTGACAAAATTGCATTCACCGGCAGTACCGAAGTTGGGAAATATATCATGAAAGCGATTGCCGGTACCGGGAAAAAATA
>CAXFCD010000220.1:0-4423 GCA_964001155.1 uncultured bacterium
CGCGCTCATTATTATGAAAAAGGCCAAGCAGATGTGATGCGAACGCCGGTTGAGACATTAAAAGAGTTAGGGTGTGAAACACTCCTTTTAACAAATGCTGCCGGAAGTCTCGTTCCCGAAGCACAACCGGGAAGCGTCATGCTTTTGACAGATCATATCAATTTTACAGGGGTGTCACCTTTATTTGGTGAAACAGAATCTTCCCGATTTGTAGACATGGTGGATGCATACGATCCAAATCTGTGTGATCAATTTCGTAAGGCTGCTTCGGAAAAAGATATCACGTTACACGAAGGTGTTTACATTTGGTTTTGCGGGCCCAGTTTTGAAACACCTGCAGAAATAAAAGCTGCGAAAAATTTAGGTGCAGATGCAGTAGGAATGTCCACTGTGCCGGAAGTGGTCCTTGCCCGATTTTATGGACTCAAAGTTGCAGCTGTTTCGATTATAACAAATATGGCTGCAGGGATGAGTGATGTTGCATTGAGTCATGACCAAACCATGGAAAATGCCAACCAAGCCTCCAATGACCTCCAAGCGCTGTTGGGTGAATTTCTTTCGAATTATGAAAAATAGTAATTATTTAAAACCAACTAATTACGTTTTACTTTTTATATAATTACATCCAACAATGCTCACCCAAGAAATCATCAGAAAAAAAAGAGATGGTCATTCGCTCAGCGCGGAAGAAATCCAGTTTTATATTGAAGGCATTGCTAATGGCTCAGTGAATGAAAGTCACATTGCGGCATTTTCCATGGCTGTGTTGTTTAATGGCATGACCGTGGAAGAATCTTTCCATCTCACCAACCACATGGTGAAATCCGGTGAAACCTTAAACTGGGATGACTTAAATGGTCCAGTGATTGATAAACATTCTACTGGCGGTGTTGGTGATAAGGTCAGTCTCATGTTAGCGCCAATTGTGACTGCCTGCGGTATTTATAATCCCATGATTTCCGGCAGGGGATTGGGACACACCGGCGGAACCTTAGACAAATTAGAGTCCATTCCCGGATACAATACCACGCCGGACAATGATCAATTTCGAAATGTTGTTAAAAATGTAGGATGTGCCATCATCGGACAAACTGCAAATCTTGCACCGGCTGACAAAATCATTTATGGCGTCCGTGATGTGACAGCCACCGTGGAATCGGTTTCACTAATTACTGCCTCCATTTTATCTAAGAAATTGGCGGCTGGATTGGATGGGCTCGTCATGGATATCAAAACGGGGAATGGCGCTTTCGCAAATCAACTGGACTTTGCCAGAGATGTGGGAAACAGTATCATCAGAGTGGCAAACAAATTCGGTATGAAAACAACTGCGCTTATAACAGATATGAATCAGCCCCTGGGAACTGCTGTGGGAAATGCGGTGGAAGTGATGGAAGTGATTAATCATTTAAAAGGGACAAAACGGGACCAACGTCTACATGAAGTTGTGTTATCCTTGGCTGTGGAGATGCTACAAGTTGCTGGATTGTCTGACTCGAAAGAACACGCCATCAAAAAAATCACAGATGTATTGGACAATGGTCAAGCGGCAGAAACATTTCAAAAAATGGTCTCAGAATTGGGTGGGCCAAAAAATATTTTGGATGAAACTCTCACGGCTGCAAACGTGGTAAAGCCTGTCCACGCACTCCATTCCGGAACCATCACTCATATTGAAACTCGAGAGGTTGGTTTGGCTGTGGTCGAGTTAGGCGGCGGACGAAAAAAAGCCAGTGACACCATTGACCATACTGTGGGATTCACAAATGTTTTAGGTCTGGGTGAAGAAGTAATTGAAGGCCAACCTATGGCTATGGTCCACGCCAAAAGTGAAGATGATGCCAACAATGCCATTGCATTGATCCAAAAAGCTTATTGTATAAATGATTCAAAAGTTGATCCGCCACCCATAATTATTGAACAATTGAAATAATTTATTAAACAGGTGAATGAACCTCTAATAATAAAACGCGGTGTCGAATTAGAACTGCAAATTGAATCGCTGGCTTATGGCGGCAGGGGGGTGGCACGGAAGGACGATTTTGTCATTTTTGTGAAAGGTGCCATCCCGGGGCAAACCGTCCAAGCGAGAGTTTATAAAAAGAAAAAAGGATTCGCCGAAGCACGAGTGTTGGATGTTTTAACAGAATCTCCCAATGCAATGGATGCGCCTTGTAAACATTTTGGTGTGTGCGGTGGCTGTAAGATTCAAAATTTGTCTTACGAAGAGCAGTTGAAAGAAAAAGCCAACCAAGTGGAAGATGCATTTCGCAGGCTTGGTGGATTTAAAGATTTTTTCTTGAATAATGTGGTGGGTGCTGATCCCATTTTCAATTATAGAAATAAAATGGAGTTCACTTTTTCGCCTCATCGTTGGGTGTTAGAGAATGAACCTGAAAATGTAGATAAATCCTTTGCTGTGGGGCTCCACATTCCGGGACGATATGATAAAATATTGGACATTCACGATTGTCATATTCAGCAGGAAATTGGAAACAAAATTCTCAAAATTGCCCGGGAAGTGTGTTTGGCTAATCCTGAACTACGAGCTTATGATCCCAAAACCCATATCGGTTTTTTAAGATTTTTAATGCTACGATATGGCATTAATACCAATCAACTCATGGTGAATATTGTCACCGCTTACGATGATTTAAATAAATTATCTCCACTGACGGATGCCTTGCTGGATCAGGTGCCGGAAATCACATCCATGGTAAATAATGTGAACACACGAAAAGCGGATGTGGCCTTCGGTGAATATGAAACATTGGTATATGGGAATCCAACTATCGAAGAAAAAATGGGCGACTTAACTTTTGAGATTTCCGCCAATTCCTTTTTTCAGACCAATACTATTCAAGGTGAACGGCTATATGATGAAGCGGTAAAAGCTGCAGGACTCACAGGAGAAGAAATTGTTTTTGATTTATACTGTGGAACCGGAACCATTGGATTGTATCTCTCCAAACTGGCGAAAGAAGTGTATGGATTTGAAGTAATTCGAACAGCGTTGGAAGATGCAGAAAAAAATGCTGAACGAAATGGGATTGAAAATGCACAATTCTTTAAAGCGAATTTGGATACATTCTTCAAATCGGGCCAACTTCCAAAACGAATCCCCAAACCGGATGTGGTGATTGTAGATCCGCCACGGGCTGGGATGCACGCAGATATGACGAATTATTTACACAAGGTCAAAGCGAATAAAATTGTGTATGTGAGTTGTAATCCCACCACCCAAGCAAGGGATGCAAAGGTATTGGCTGAGAAAGGGTACGACATCAAAAGTGCTGTCATGGTAGATATGTTCCCTCACACGCCACACATCGAAACAGTTCTTCTTTTCCAAAAATAATTTATTTCCGTAGTAGAGCTTTTGAGAATCGTGAGTCCGGAATCTCCGAATCAAATAGAATATCTCCAATAATCCATTCGGTTCCTTTGCTGTTCCGTTTTAATTCATCCTTAAAATGATACCGAGAAGGAAACCATCTTCCCTGAACTTTTCTAAAACCACTTAATGTTGCTGTTTTAAGCAATTTTCCACTTTTGGCATACAATTCTTCTTTGGAGGGGAGAAGATATTCTTTATCAATCCATGCGCGGCGTTTTGGATAAGGCAACCCTTTCTCTTTTGCATCCATAACCATAATCCAATGATCCCGACCTTCAATCATCACCGAACCTTCAATGGATGCTTCATATAATTCTGTAAGTGGTCGATCTTCCATCATATCATTATAGGACATGTCTGACCCCATAACAGATTGGCGAAGCATATGGCCAGAGATTTGAATCACACGATCTGTTTGGGGAGAATAGGTCCAGAGTTTGTCTTCAAGTTTGAGCATTTTTGTGCCAGCTTCCCGCGGTGGTGATAAATATTCGGTGAATGCTTTATCATTCCCAACAACCCAATTTTTTGATTCAATGGTTCTGGAAGTTCGCCGACCATGCACAACCATTTTGCTGGTAAGCACTCGACTTTTTGCATATAGATTTAGATCAATTGCTTGAATGATTTGCTCCACAGTCATATCTGATTGACCAAATGAAAATGAAAATAACGCTAGTAAAAAAATTTGTTTTCGCATATCTTAATTCCTTGCCTGCCGAAGCTTCAGCGTAGGCTGGCTAATTCCTAATCCAACTAGTTTTCAAGTTCCTTAAATAATTGCGCCATCTCCCTTTTGTATATGGCTCTTCCCGCCAGCATAGTTCCCAAAACGGTAGCTACAATTCCGGGTACAATTCCGATGAAAAATAAATCCGGAGTAACCTTTGCATAAAAAACAGTTGTCATCATCATTGTATTGTTACTCAAATTTTCAAAAGCGCTTGAATAATCAATGCCGTATTCTTGTACATACCATGTCAAGGGAATTCCAATGGCTGTTCCAATAAATGTACCGATAGTGCC
>CAXFCD010000221.1:0-6910 GCA_964001155.1 uncultured bacterium
TTATCATGATCCCACTGATAGACCATATCATTTTCCGTATCAAACCAAGCATCATCATCGCTAAAACTCGATGCTCCACCTATATCTGCATCCCCATACATGCCAAATACTACACTATCCAAAACACTAGATCCGACATTAGTAATCCAATAGGTAACAATAATGATATCTTCAGCAGCCGGATGATTCCATTGGTAACCCCGGGCTTCCATTTGGATTCCCAATCCTGCTCTTCTTTCTATATTGCCTGCATCGGTTGAATCGGGGAAAAATGCAAATTCATCATTATAAAAATCATCCATCACATAAAAAGATTCCTGATCGGCTCGGGTATATTTTCCGTAGGCGCCATTCCAGTAGCCATCCCAATCATCTGCCCGATTTGGCCATGAATTCGGCCAGGAATCTTCGATATGACTCATAGCCATGTATTCCTGATTCGGGTTCGCATAGCCCGGTAATGGTTCGAATCCCCACGGTGTCCCTTCCGGCGAGTCGTCTATCAAAGCCGGTGCGACCACACCATCAGAAACGATATGTCTTCGAATGCCATTGGTGTCGATTACACTTGCTGCCACAACCGGTGTAAATTCGTAAAAATAAGAATGTCCGGAGCCAATGGGATAAACACCTGAAAAACTGTCACCTCCATTCCCAATACCACCAAAATTATAAAAGCGGCAAAAAACCCTGTTTCCTGAATGATCTCCATATTTTCGATCAATGTTTGCCATTGCTTTTCCAACAGACCGTGATGTTGGATCATAACCATAGCCCGGTTTTTTAGTATAGTCCGATGCTAATAGCGGTAGAAAAAAAATGAGTGACAGTAATTTTTTCATTTAAATTAAAAGGAGATACTTAATCCTACCTTGATTTGCCGAGGAGGTGAATAATAATCCGGTCTTACCTGGTATTCATCCAGTGAATTAAACATTGGGCCGGAGTATTGGGGCGTATATGTACGATTCAATGAATAGGTCGCACGACCGGTGTCATTAAACACGGATAACTCGTTACGAATATCAAATAAGTTGTAAATATTTATGTGAGCGGTAATCAGTGTATTTTTTGAAAGTGAAAAATTGATGTAACCTCGCATATCCATATTGAATGTGGATGGTTTTAAACCATTATTTTCGAAAGCAGTTCTAATGCCGATAAATTCTGTTGTATATGGGAATCCACTGCCATAATTAAATACCATGCTGATACCGGAGGTAGGAATTGGATGATACGTCATGGTGCCATTTATAGTATGGCGTTGGTCCCAATCTAATGGGACTAAAACTTTTTCAGGTTCAATATCCGATTGTTCATCGTAAAAAGCTGCAGTGGGATCAGAAGCATTCCCCTCAGAAACTGAAAAAGTGTAATCCACATTACCGGAAAAATTTTGTAAAGATTTTTTGGAGACTGCAAGTGTAATCCCTCTAGAGTTTGCATGGTCTTTATTCACATACAGCCCATAGCGGTCACCGGCAATAAAGGATTTTTTTATTTCTGTGGAATTCAAATTCCGAATATCTTTGAAGTAACCTGTGACTTCTATCCCTATATCACTGCCAATCTGTTGGGAAAAACCTACTTCATATTGAGTGGTTCGTTGCGGTTCCATATCTGCATTGCCCATGGTATTACTGATGCCCGAAGCTGCCGGGACTTCAAATTCCGGATTGTCATAAATATAATTGAAACTGGGGTTTTGGAAAAAATGGCCGTATGAAAAGTGCATATAACCTGTTTCCGTAATAGGAAAAGCAAGGGCAAACCGGGGACTGAATTGAGTTTTGGGATCCACTGTTCTATACCATGACTCTCCATTTGCATTGGATTGCAGCCGATCACTATCCGATTTTCGGTTATCATCTATCATTTCTTCTTCGGAGATTTCTCCGTCGCCATCAGAATCAAAATAAGTGTTAATCGGTTTTAAAGGTTCTAAATAATTGGGATCTTCTGAATCATTGATGACTTTCCATTTTGGATCAAAATAATCAAATCGCAATCCAATATTCACCACCATTTCATCCCGTTCAATCTTGTCTTGGAAATAGGCAGACAATTCAATGGGCTCTCTTCCATTGCTCCCAAATGAATTATGTTTAGGAGATTTAATTGGATTTAAGTAAAAAGGTTGGAAACCTGTTCCACTGTTATATTGAACAGTTAGATCTGTTAAGGATATCTTTGTTTTCCGGTATTCAAAACCGGTTTTTATTTGATGTTCTCTATTAATCTGGCTTGTTAATTCACCCTTAAATGTTTGCACATCGGACTTTCGACTATAAATGCTCATACTTTGCCCACCAACATTAAAATTGTTTCCGGAAGCGTATTCAAAAATTCTAGGGTCTGATATGTATAGCGTGCCATCCAAGGGCTTTAAAGAATAACCATCTTCGCCATATTCATCTTCAAGGACTTCAAAAAAGTTTTCATCAGAACTCAAGTGGGACCGATAATGATTTTCTGCCTGAGAAAACATCACATTGGCAAAAGTTGATTGATTGAGGGATAAATCTGCCCGGAAAAGTTTTCCAATATTCGTGGAAAATGCGTGGGGCCGCCCGTCGGGATTCCATCGGTAGGAATGAAAATAAGATTGGGAATGGGTGTTGCTTTCCATCCGGTTAAAACTCATTTTCAATCTTTGTGTTACTTTCCAACTTAATTTAAATTGCGTTGAAAGTTGTTCGCTCCAATCCATGGGTACCCATTCAAATTTGTCTGTATAACGTAAACTATCAATCAGTAGCATTAAGGAATCATCTTCTGCAGGTATATACCCGTTTCCTAGACTTCCAAGATTTGGGTTCATACTGTTGGAAACAGTTTCATTCAAAAACCAATTATTGAGGCTGTCTACCCAAACAAATGAATTTGGATGGAATATGCGCTGTCCATTCAAATATCCCATGTCTTGTTTATAGCGCCCCGATGCAAAAAAGGAAATTTTCCCGGGAATTATGGGGCCTTCCAAATTTCCTTTAAAATCAGAAATGTTACTAAAACCTAAGTTTCCCAAATTTGGAAAAATATTCTGAGATGAAAGTGCTGTTGTAGAATCTTTACGCTGGATTACATCCACTTGATGACCGTTACTAAAATATGAGCCGCCATTAACTGACATATTCCCGGAATACCCGGTATAATCTCCATCTTTGGTCACAATATTGACTATCCCCGACATGGCTTGCCCATATTCCGCATTGAATGTACCGCTTATGAATTGCAATTCTTGAATAGCATTGTTTTCAATCTCAACGGCAACCCCTGCATTATATGGGTCAGTTACGGAAATACCATCAATCATATAGGAAATTTCACCACCGCGACCACCACGGACATGCATTTCTCCACCAGTAGAGACCACACCGGCCTGCAAAGCCAATACATCCTCAAATTCCTCCACAGGCAGCATATCCACTTCTTCACTGCTGATGTTAGCTTGGGAATAGGTCACATCTGTTTGGATGATGGCTCGTTCTGCCTGAACTACCACCTCATTTAACCCAACGACACTTTCGGAAAGAACGCCGTCCACTTTTGTGGTGAGGTCAACTTTTATTCGCACATCATTCACCACCAGTGCTTGGTACCCAATCATGGTGAAGCGCACAGAATAATTTCCTGGCGGAATTTGCAGGACATAGAAATTGCCATCCAAATCCGTTGCAGCACCTAGGGTTGTTCCCATGATCATTACATTAACACCGATAAGGGGCTCACCGGTTTCTTGGGACGTGAGCCTCCCAGCCAGTTTTCCGGTTGTGCCGGCAAATACGGTACTCCACAAAAAGGATACAGCGAGGAGGCAAAAACGACGTTTTACAGTCAAATTTTTATTTTAACTTAAAAGTTTAAGGCTGGTTTTTTGTCCTTATTTGACCAAGACCAATTTTTTCACTGAATGATAGGCCGGGCTTTTCATTTCATAGAAATACATTCCCGTGGGTAATACCGTACCATGATCAGAAAGGCCGTTCCATTTAATATGGTAAATCCCTTGGTCCATATTACCGTTATATAACGTGGCAACTTTTTGACCCATGATATTGAAAATTGAAACAGTTACATCGGATTTTTCAGCAATATCAATTTGGATATTGGTTTCAGGATTAAACGGGTTAGGATAATTCTGGTGCAGGGCAAATTCGAAGGGTGTTATATTGGATTCATCAACGGCTACTTGTACACCGACGCCAATTTGAACTGTGATTTCTTCGGTATCGGACGCAACAAGAAGATTATCTGTGATTGTAAATCCATCATCTACGCCATAAACACCGACTTGTACAGAAATGGAATCGTTTAAACTCCCAATTGGGTCAGCAGTACCTTTGTATGGGGAGACGGTCAACCATGTATAGTCGTCCCCTTCTTTGATGGCAACATTATCAATGGCAATACCATAGCCCCAATTCCCACCACAATCATGGTATTGAAAGGCAACTTTGAAACTGGTGGCATCGCCAATATAAGGCGCAAGGTTATACATGTAGGATTGCCAATGCCAGCCTGTATAAGCCATGGAATCAATCACAGTCCATGTTGCACCGTCATCTACACTCACATGGCTGATAAAGTCGTCTGAGTAAAGGTTTCCAGTCCAGCAAGGTCCGTCAGGATTAGGGAAAAATAAATCAAAGAGGAAAAAAGATGCATAATACCCGGACACATCAATTGGGTCAGAAATGAGCCAAGCGTCTGTTGGATCAGAACCATCTCCAATGGCATCATCATTCACATATGCAAATTGGCCGCCGTCTTCAGGAACGCCAAAATTGAGATAGGTGGAAGAAGATGCCGCTGAATCAGCCACTTGCCAATACCCGGGATCAAAACCGGAGGCTGTAGGATCGGTGAATGTTTGTAAATTACTTTCCATAGGATCCTCCAACACTGACAGGGCCAAATCAATATTGGATAATTCAACTGAGGTTATTTCATAAGATGTGCTAAGTGTATCAAAATTTTCAATCCTCATTGTCCCTTCTTGGTATTCACCTAAAGCCAACGCATCAAAATTGAATAAAAGCGGGTTCACCTGGAAAGGACCCATGGGCGTGGAGCAAACACCATAACTTCCCTCGGATTCTCCTTCATCATAGACCGACGTGATCTCAAAACAATACTCGGTGCCATTTTCCAAACCATCTGCTGTGTACCACGTGTCTTCAGTGGAACCGATCAAAGTGCCATCCATGTAGATATTGAAATTCTGAAAGGTACCGCATCCGGCGTAATCTGAAGAGGTGCTTCCAGAAACCAAAATTTCATCCACAAACCATTCCTCACCATATCCTGTAGCATCGTAATACCGGAAAGCAACCTTGATTTCATTCCCTACAAACTCAGAAATATCAATGGTATTAAACCAAATATCGTCTTCTACTACCCAAGGTAGTGAACTAAAAACGACGGTCCAGGTTTCGCCACCATCGGTGGACACTTCAACCATATTGGAATCATTGGCATCAACGGACCAATTATAGCCTTCGATAAACTCGATATAGGCTGTGGCATAATTTGTTAAATCAATAGACCCGGAGATTAAACGACTGTCAATGGGTGTGCCAATGGAATCTGTATAAACAGCTTGGGCGCTGAAATGGTCATCTCCGCCATCGTCGCAGGGGAACATGCCTTCCCCGCAGTCCAAAGAATCACCATCGCTGTACCGAAACCATCCACCCCTGAGACTGTCTACTACATGATCAATTTCCATTTCTTCTACAGCTAAAGAGCAAATAGGGAAACATTCATCATACAGGACATCACCGTAATCATTGGTTTGTACCCAACTTAAGAATATTTCCTGGTTAAAAAAGTAAGCATCCACATAAGCCGGCGGGCACAATGATTGGCTAAAGCCGGCTCCATTAATAAACATTACAAAAACAATAGCTTTTATGGTTCTCATGGCAGGATTTCCTCTATTTTTAGATTAAAAGGGGATTGGAAGATAATTGGATAAATTTATTTTTCAAATAGGGAAAATGTGAGTGAAATCATATTATTTCCATAAAATAATTTCAGGTTAATTTGAAAAGAGTTTAGTTATTTTTATCCTACAAATCTCTACCCTAAATAATTTTGTCGAAATATCTAAATAGTGAAAAAGGTTTGGGGAATCTAGCCGATAAATTTCATATCATATTTATCAAGCCCCTTTGCCCATCCATTCTTCTCAATTTTTATGAGTTTAAAACCAAATTTTACAAAAAATTTATAGGTATGTTGACTGGTCTCTAATTGAATTTCAACACTAGGGTAATGTGTTTTGATATGGTCAATTCTAAAATGTAACAATTCCCTGCCAATACCTTGTTGATGATAATCTCGATGAACCAATCCCCATGATAAACCAGCTTTTGTTTTCAAAGAATTAAGGGCATATCCTCCACACGCAATTAAAATTGATTTCTTAAACACAACAAAATAGGTTTTTTCCCCTTTTGATAAATAATTTTCAAAATCAGCATGTTCACTTTCATCAATGTATTTGGGCGTATTGCTTTGGATGATCTCCAAACATCGATTGTAGTATTT
Source organism: uncultured bacterium (assembly GCA_964001155.1). Classification (GTDB taxonomy): domain Bacteria; phylum Fidelibacterota; class Marinisomatia; order Marinisomatales; family UBA1611; genus CAXFCD01. The sequence continues at coordinate 6,556 of CAXFCD010000221.1, forward strand.
TGATTCGTAAGGGACTATTTTCATTCAAAATAGAATAATTATATTATGTTAATTTACCTTAAAATTTATTATACTCAGGCCTAAATAAAGGGATTCAAAATTCATATGAGAATTATACTTTTTTTTATTCTAAGTGCTGTTTTTGCGCAAGATATTTATGTTGATGGTAACGCAATTTATGATGAGGATAAATATGCTAAATTTGATCGTTTTACCAAACATGGAGGTTGGAATAACTATAATAAATTTTCAAAAGATGAAATAAAATTACCAAATAATTTTCCAAGCTTAGGTATTACTTTTACACTTGAGGCATTATTTTACTCTGGTGATTCAACAAGTGACTATCATCAAA
>CAXFCD010000222.1:0-1907 GCA_964001155.1 uncultured bacterium
ATGGACTATCGATTGGCATCAATCATTTTGGTGCATCAGCGCCGGGGAAGGACTTGGCAGAAGAATTTGGGTTTACAGCCGACCAAGTTGAACAAAAGATCAGAAATCATTTAGCGGATCTATTATGAAAATTCATGTTGCCACAGACCACGCCGGGCTTGATTTAAAAAACGCCATCCGGGATTATTTAGTCGATAAAGGTCACGATGTGACCGACCACGGCGCACATGAGTACGACGCCCTGGATGATTATCCCGATTTTATTTTCCCCTGTGCAAAAGCAGTTGCGGCAGACACAGAAAGTAAAGGAATCATTTTAGGTGGATCCGGACAAGGAGAAGCTATGGCAGCCAATCGAGTGAAAGGCTGCCGTGCCGCTGTTTTTTATAATGGTCCCATGGATATTGTGAAACTTTCCCGCGAGCACAACAATGCCAATATTCTATCTCTGGGAGCGCGGTTTATGTCCGAAGAAGAAATCTATGATGTGATTGAATTATGGTTGGCTGAACCGTTCGGCGGTGGACGCCATCAGAGACGGATCGAAAAGCTCGATCAATAGCAATTTTACAATATTTCTAAAATTCTTTCTAAATCTTCCATCGTATTCATATTCGTGAATTCCTTTTCGAATGCATCCATGACTACATAATCGGATTGGATTTCATCTAAAATATTCTTTAGTCGCAGTTCATTTTTCGACACCATGGACTGCACATTTTCTAAAATCCGTTTATGATAAAATGCACAGATGGGTTGTTTAAAGTCATTAACCAAGGGGACGATGGCATCTGCACTTTGGTCTCCCAATGTCCGGATACTTTGAATTGTTTCTGATGTCATCAATGGAAGGTCGCAGGAAATCAGAAAAATCCAATCTTTATCAGAATGATTTAGTGCAGTCAAAAGTCCAATAATCGGTGATTGGACATCCAATTGATCTTGAAGAAATGGATAGGTCACACCTTCCGGTTTGGTTTTGCCGATAATGTGGCAGGATTGAAAATCCTTACAAACATCCCAAAGGTGATCGATTATTCGGACATTATTCACCTTCGCCTTCCATTTTGGAGATCCAAAGCGACGGCTAATACCACCGATCAATATAAATGCATGGGCGTTAATCATATCAAAATTTCCGACAAAATTTTCCTTTAAACATAGTATTTGTTTTATATAGTAATAATACTATATTTCAACCCCCTATGGTAACCAATCAATCAAAAATATCCCCGGAATTTATTCAAAACGCCGCACGGATTTTAAAAACGCTTGGACATCCCCAAAGAATAAAAATTGTAGAATATTTAGAAGATGGCGAAAAAACAGTGGGACAAATTCACAGGAATTTAGATCTGATTCAACCCATTGTAAGTCAGCACTTAAAAGTGATGTTAGATAGTGGGATTGTCAGTTACAGACAGGAAGGTACGCGCTACTTTTATTCGCTGGCCAATGCATTTATTATAAAGATATTGAGTTGCATGTCCGATGCCCAGGAAATGATATCAAAAGGGGAGTGGACACTAGAACACCATGAAAATAATTAACCAAGGAAAAAACAATGAACGATATTGCATTTAATCAAGAGTTGGATTGTCGTGGATTGAATTGTCCGCTACCTGTTTTAAAAACTAAAAAAGCCATGGATGAAATGGCAGCGGGGGATGTTTTAAAAATGATATCAACTGATCCAGGATCTCAAAATGATGTAACAGCTTGGGCAAATAGAACAGGCAATGAAATTATGTCCGCAAATAATGAAGGATCAGACTTCGTTTATTATATTAAGAAAGGATAGAAAATCATGGGTGATAATCAACAAAAACGAATGGCTTTAATTGCATCAAAAGGCACTCTAGATTGGGCTTATCCGCCTTTTATATTGGCATCAACAGCAGCTGCAA
>CAXFCD010000223.1:0-13123 GCA_964001155.1 uncultured bacterium
CCTTGGTTCGAGGGAGGGCAAATGCCTTTAGTTCGACGTCTTCCTAAGCGCGGTTTTACCAATATCTTCAGAAAAGAATTTCAAATTGTGAATCTTGATGCCATTGAGGCTTTAGGGTTGAATTCTGTGGATGCGCAGATATTAGCTGAAAATGGCTTAGTTCGTTCAGCGTTAAAACCCATCAAAATTTTGGGAAATGGTGAATTGAAATCAAAAGTGGATATTATCGCTTCAGCATTCAGCGCTTCTGCGAAAGAACAAATTGAAAAAGCAGGCGGAACTGCTACAATACAGTGATAGATAAAATTCAAAGTATATTTGTAATTCCGGAGTTACGCCGGAGAATCCTTTTCACAGTGTCTCTGCTCATTGTGGTCCGGATCGGTGCGCATATCCCAATTCCAGGTGTGGATGGGGAAGCATTGGCAGGTGCATTCACCAATCTGCAGAATTCGCTGTTTGGATTGTTCAATACCTTTGTGGGGGGCGCCTTCGAGAAAGCATCTTTATTCTCTCTTGGTATTATGCCTTATATTTCATCTTCTATTATTATTCAATTGATGGGTTCGGTCATTCCTTATTTCCAGAGATTGCAGAAAGAGGGTGAGGCAGGCAGGAAAAAAATCACCCAAATCACACGGTATGGTACAGTACTCTTAGCTTCCATGCAATCTTATGGTGTGGTTGCAGTCTTCTTACCAAGTTTGACTGCCAACGGTCAGCCAGTTGTACTGAATCCCGGTTGGATGTTCACTTTTACCGGATTGGTCAGCATGGTGACAGGAACACTGTTCCTTATGTGGCTCGGAGAAAGAATTACAGAGCGAGGAATCGGTAACGGAATTTCTCTGATTATTATGGTGGGAATCGTTGCAGCATTTCCCAATGTGATCTTAAGTGAAATTACTCTGGTGAAGGAAGGAGTTCGCGGATTGCTTTCAGAATTTATTCTTATGGGCATTATGTTTTTGATTATTTGTTTTGTTGTATTGCTCACACAGGGAACACGAAAAATTCCGGTGCAATATGCAAAGCGAGTTGTGGGACGAAAAGTATATGGCGGGCAAAACACGCATATTCCCATGCGAGTGAACACTGCCGGTGTCATGCCTATCATTTTTGCCCAATCTATCATGTTTATTCCAAGTACCATTTCTACATTTTTAGGGGATAGTGAATTTGCCCAATCCTTGATGAATTGGTTCTCCTTTGATCATCCTTTTTACTGGCTTGTTTTTGGCCTGATGATCATTTTCTTTACTTATTTTTATACTGCAATCGCTTTTGATCCAGTCCAGGTTTCTTCCACGATGAAGCAGCAAGGTGGATTTATACCCGGTGTTCGTCCCGGTAAGAAAACCGCAGAATACATTGATAATATTTTGACACGAGTGACATTGCCGGGCTCAATTGCCTTGGCGTTTGTTGCCATTTTCCCTTATGTCCTGATGCAAACCATGAATATCAATTATGATTTAGCCTCCTTTTTTGGCGGGACAAGTTTATTGATTATTGTTGGTGTGGCTTTGGATACGCTCCAACAAATTGAATCGCATTTGATGATGCGGCATTATGACGGGTTTTTGACTAAAGGAAAAATTCGAGGCCGGAGGCGCATGTAATGGTTCATACACGGTCACAACGAGAAATTGATAAGATTGCCCGCAGTTGCCAAATTGTTGCGGATACGCTGATTATGCTGGAGCCTCATGTTGTTTCAGGCGTCTGCGTTTCTGATTTGGATCAAATGGCAGAAGATTTTATTCGCTCCCAAGGAGCACGCCCCGCCTTTAAAGGCTATATGGGATTTCCTGCAACTCTGTGTGTCTCCATTGATGATGCAGTTGTGCATGGAATTCCCGGTGATAATATTCTCCAGGAAGGCCAGATTGTCGGTATTGACTGCGGCGCAGAACTGGATGGATATTATGGAGACCACGCTAAAACGTTTGCTATTGGTACCATAGATGCAGGCAAGCAAAAATTAATGGATGTTACCAAAGAATCTCTCATGAAAGGGATTGAGCAAGCAGTTCCCGGCAATTATGTTGGTGATATTGGTAACGCAGTTCAACGTCATGCTGAAGTCCATGGGTTTTCCGTGGTGAGAGAATTGGTTGGCCATGGCATCGGTACAGAACTTCACGAAGAACCCCAAATCCCCAATTACGGGAAATCGAAACAAGGCTACAAACTTCGTGCCGGGATGTGCATCGCTATTGAGCCTATGATCAATGCCGGCGTGAAAGAAGTTTATACAGCTCAGGATGGTTGGACGATTTTGACCAAGGATGGCGCAGCATCAGCTCATTTCGAGCATACAATTGCCATCACAGACAATGGTCCTAAAATATTAAGCGTGGGTTCAAATGGCTAAAGAAAAACCCATAACCATCGATGGAATTATTAAAGAAACATTACCAAATGCAATGTTTCGAGTAGAAGTAGAGATTGGCGGAAACGCTCACGAAGTGCTGGCCCATGTCAGCGGAAAAATGAGAATGCATTTTATTAAGATTTTACCGGGAGATGTTGTGACTTTAGAAATTTCACCCTACGATCTTTCTCGGGGAAGAATTACATACAGACAGAAGTAAATATGAAAGTTCGACCATCAGTCAAAAAGATTTGTGCTAAGTGCAAAGTCGTTAAAAGAAAAGGCGTTGTACTAGTAATTTGTGAAAACCCAAAACATAAACAACGTCAAGGATAATAGAGACCTATGGCACGTATAGTTGGTGTAGATATTCCAAGGAACAAGAAAGTTCCTTATTCATTGCGGTATATCCATGGGATCGGCCTGACCACAGCAAAAAAGCTGTGTGCAAAAGCAAAAGTAGACCCGGATTCCCGTGTACAAGATTTAACAGAAGAGCAAGTTGTTGCGCTTCGTGATGCCATTTCCGATTTAGGATTTACCGTTGAAGGTGAATTGCGGTCACAAACTGCAATGAATATAAAACGCCTGAAAGATGTAGGCACCTATCGCGGATTGCGTCACCGTCGCGGGCTACCTGCAAACGGTCAGCGGACAAAAACCAATGCCCGCACCCGGAAAGGGAAAAAACGAACTATCGGTCTGGGTAAAAATTAATTAATAAATAAGAGAGTCTAGTTTGGCTGAAAATAAACCAAAAAAGAAAAAGAAAAAAAGTGTAGAGCCCCACGGCGTTGCACATATTAAATCCACATTTAATAATACCCACATCACGTTGACAGATTCCTTAGGAAACGTGATTGTATGGGAAAAAGCCGGTACATCCGGTTTTAAAGGATCCAGGAAAAGTACAGCTTATGCTGCGACCATGGCTGCGGATAAAGCTGCACAGACCGCCATCGCCTTAGGCATGGCCAGCGTTGATGTCCAAGTGAAAGGCCCCGGTTCTGGTCGTGAATCTGCCATTCGCGCCTTGGCAGTTGCAGGATTACAAATTACAAGCATTAAAGACGTTACACCCTTGCCCCATAACGGGTGCCGTCCCCCGAAGCGCAGACGAGTGTAAGGAGTTAATATGGCAAAATCACAAACCACAAAAGGTAAACTGGTACGGAAATTCGGGGAAAATATTTTCGGAAATCCAAAATTTGACAGATTGCTTAACCGCAAGCCTTATGCGCCCGGCCAACATGGTCAAAGTCGCAGGGCAAAGTTGTCGAATTATGGAATTCAGTTACAGGAAAAACAAAAAATCAAATTCATGTACGGTCTGTTAGAAAACCAATTTCGATTGAATTTTCAAAAAGCGGATAAAATGAAAGGTGAAACCGGTACGAACATGCTCCAACTGTTGGAAAGCCGTTTGGATAATGTTGTGTATCGTTTGGGATTTGCACCGTCTCGTCCTGCGGGAAGACAATTGGTGAGTCACAAGCATTTTCTTGTGAACAATAAAGTTGTTAATATTCCGTCATATATTGTCAGGCCGGGAGACGTCATCGAAGTCCGTGATAAAAGCAAGAAAATGGATCTCATCTTAGAATCCATGCGACGGATCAAAGGCGACATGGATCTGCCTTGGCTGGATCTGGATAAAGCAAAAATGCGGGGAACGTTTGTTACGGTTCCTGAAAGAGAAGAAATGCAGCTCACTGTGAATGAACAGTTGGTTGTGGAATTATATTCAAAATAATTGAAATAGGAAACATCCTTCATGGCTACTAAACCATTAGAACTCAACGTAGATTTCAAAGAAGAAACTAATTTAGGCAACACCGGCAGTTTTGCTGTCAAACCTTTAGAACGCGGGTATGGAACAACGCTAGGCAATGCCATGCGTCGTGTATTGCTCACCAGCATTCCAGGTGCAGCTATCACCCATGTGAAAATTGAAGGTGTCCAACACGAATTTTCCACTCTGCCCGGAATTAAAGAAGATGTTGCTGACATCATCATGAACTTGAAAAAAGTCCGATTCAGATTGATGGACAATAAACCGGATAAAGTGACCTTGGTTCTGAAAGGGAAAAAAGTTTTCACTGCCCAAGATATCCAGGATGCAAGTGACCAATATGAAATTTTGAATCCTGATCAGTATATCACAGAGATCAATTCTAAAGGCAAAATTGAACTGGAATTGAGAATTGGTATTGGTAAAGGTTATGTACCTTCTGAAGAGAATGAATTACCAAACTTGACTGTTGGGACTTTATCTATCGACAGTATTTTCAATCCTGTGACCAATGTTACCTTCAATGTGCAACCGGTTCCCGGCGCTAAAGATCCTATCGAGATCCTTAATATAGATGTGGAAACAGATGGTTCCATTACTGCGAAGGATGCTGTTGCATATTCAGCAACTTATCTCCGCGATCATTTGAAATTCATTGAAGCGATTTCTAATCCGTCAGTTCTGGAAATTTCCGATGGTGTTTCTGATGAAACAATGGCACTCAGGAAATTGTTGAATCAAACCATTGATGAAATGGAACTTTCAGTTCGCAGCTACAATTGTTTACAGGCTGCAGGTATTAAATACATCCATGAATTGGTCAGCAAGGAAGAAAACCAAATGTTGAAATACAAGAACTTTGGTCGGAAATCCTTAACCGAATTGGTTGAAAAACTGGATACCATGGGACTGCATTTTGGCATGGCTGTTGATAAAATTATGGCAGAAGAAGGCTAAACAATGAGGCATAATAAATCCGGACGTAAACTAGGTCGCAAGACTGCGCATCGGAAAGCGCTCATGTCAAATTTGGCATCGGCATTGATTACCCATAAAAAGATTAAAACTACCGATGCGAAAGCCAAAGAACTCCGTATGTTTGTTGAACCGCTTGTTACCTTTGCAAAAAAGGGTGACATCCACTCACGTCGACAAGTGTTGAGAAAAATTCCCCACAAGACAATTGTTAGGGAATTATTTGATAATGTGGGTCCGGCTTTTTCTGATCGAAACGGCGGTTATACCCGCATTACCAAATTAGGCTTCAGGGACAATGATTGCGCTCCTATGTCTGTCATAGAATTCGTAGATTTAGTCGGTGAAAGCGCACCGGAAGTTGAAACGGACAATTAATTAAATCTTAATTAAATATTTTTGTGAACCTAATTAGGAACACGTTTCGAAGGGCGACACTTGTTGCCCTTCTTTTTTTATTGATCGGACAGATAAAAGCCGAAGTTTTTGATGTACGGGCGCTGTGGATCGTTCGGGATCATATCATTTCGAAAGATAAAATTGATACAGTTCTCGAATTTGCAAAGAAGAATAATTATAACCATCTGTTTGTCCAAATCCGTGGCAGGGGAGATGCCTATTATAAATCCAGTTTAGTGCCGCGATCTCATCTGTTGGCTAAAACAGACTTTGATCCCTTAGCCTATACCTTGAAAAAAGGTCACGAAGCGAATATAAAAATTCATGCTTGGTTCAATGTGTATTATCTTTGGTCGTCGCCTCAATATCCTTCCCAATCTGATCACTTGTTATTATCCCATCCTACGTGGGTTGATTCTAAATCACCGGATCCAATCAATATTGAACACACCATCGCCGAAATGAAAAAGGACAGGAAATCCAACGGGGAGGGATTCTATTTAGCGCCCACACATCCGGAAGTAGATGCTCATTTGCAAAATGTCATTACAGAATTGTTGCAGAATTACAATTTGGACGGCATACATTTTGATTATATCCGGTACCATGACCTTGGTTGGGGAATGAATCCGGTGGGACTCAAATATTTTTTGAATTATAAAACCAATATTCCGGGATTACCGCCATTGGAAGTGAATGAAAAACCTTCATTCGCAGAATATAAACGGTTCGCCATCACAAAATTTGTCAGTAAAGCATCCACTCGAATCAAGGCATATCAACCCGATTGTATCATTTCTGCAGCGGTAAAACCAAATCTAAAAAATGCACGAAATACCTTTGGACAAGAATGGGATGTATGGCTTGCCGGTGGATATATTGATTGGGCTGTGCCCATGAACTATACCATAAATTTGAGTACCTTTGATAAAAATATTCGCATCATAAAGGAAAACATTCCGGAAAAATTTTTAGATCGTATTATCATGGGTGTTGCCACTTATAACCAAAATGCCAAATCAGCGGGAAAAAAGATCTATCACACGGGAAAAAACGATTTTGGCGGCATCAGTATTTTCTCCTATACGGTTTTTAAAGATGAACCCTCTTACGCAGGAAAATTGATCAAATATTTAAAATAGGTCAAGAATCAATCAACTTGCTTTCCAGTCCAATCTTTTGATTTGATCGCTAAAAATAGCACCTTTTTAATTTTTCCCTGTAGTTACAACAACTTCAAATGAATATCCCTTAATTGATGTCTTCAATGGGCAAAAGAGTGCTAATCCGACTTTTTGGTTATAAGATTTGGGTATAAAATTTTCCATAAAACATTTTTCTAAATTAAACAGTTCATAGAAGCAAATGTACCTTCTGTCATTCTATAATTTTCTGATTAAAATCTGATTTAAATTCCATCCTTATTTTTTGGAGTTATTTTTATGTCTCGAACCATTCATCCCCCAACCGGAACTACATTGTCATGTAAAAATTGGCAAATTGAAGCTGCTTACAGGATGATTCAACATAACTTGGATCCTGATGTAGCAGAAGTCCCTGATGAGCTAATTGTATATGGTGGCAAAGGAAAAGCCGCTCGGAATTGGGAGTGTTATGATGCTATCCTTGATACGTTAAAACGATTAGAGCCAGATGAAACACTGTTGGTCCAATCCGGAAAACCGGTGGGTGTAGCCAAAACCCACACAACATCTCCAAGAGTTCTCATTGCCAATTCCAACCTTGTCCCCAATTGGGCAAACTGGGACCACTTTAATGAGTTGGAAAAAGAAGGCCTCATGATGTTTGGTCAAATGACAGCCGGGAGTTGGATCTATATCGGGACACAAGGCATTTTACAAGGGACATATGAAACATTCGTCGCCGCAGCTAAAACACATTGGAATGCAGATTCGTTAGCAGGGAAATTGACACTCACTGCTGGATTAGGTGGCATGGGTGGTGCTCAACCTTTAGCAGTGAAAATGGCAGGTGGTGTATCCATCAATATTGAAATTGACCCTTGGCGCATTCAACGTCGCTTAGAAACACGTTATTTAGATAAATCAACAGAATCTTTAGAACAAGCTCTAAATTGGGCAAATGATGCCAAAAATAACGGAGAAGCACTCTCAATTGGTCTATTGGGCAATGCGGCTGATTTAGTCCCCGAATTTGCAACACGTGGTATCGTTCCTGATTTAGTCACCGACCAAACATCTGCACATGACGAATTGGTTGGATATGTCCCAAATGGTTATTCATTAAATGAAGCCAATGCTTTACGCGAATCCAGTCCCGAAAAATATGTTGAAGAATCAATTCGGGCAATGGGTGAACATGTTCAAGGGATGTTGGATCTTCAAAAGCTTGGCGCAATTGTATTTGATTACGGAAATAATATCCGAGCTCAAGCCGTGAAAGCTGGCGTGGGAAATGGTTTTGATTTTCCCGGTTTTGTCCCTGCTTATGTCCGTCCATTATTTTGTGAAGGGAAGGGGCCGTTTCGTTGGGTGGCACTTTCTGGCGATCCTGAAGATATTTATAAAACGGATCAAAAAGTATTAGATATGTTTCCTGAAGATAAAGCATTATGCCGTTGGATAAAGATGGCACAGGAACAAGTCCAATTTCAAGGACTACCATCGAGAATTTGCTGGCTTGGCTATGGAGACAGAGCCAAATTTGGTCTGGCACTTAACGAGATGGTTCGAAATGGTGAACTTTCAGCGCCTATTGCCATTGGTCGTGATCATTTGGATTGTGGTTCCGTGGCATCGCCCAACCGCGAAACTGAAGCTATGAAAGATGGAACCGATGCTGTAGCAGATTGGCCTTTGCTCAATGCAATGGTGAATATTGCAGGAGGTGCATCTTGGGTGTCTTTTCATCACGGTGGTGGCGTAGGGATGGGATATTCTCTCCATGCAGGGCAAGTGATTGTTGCAGACGGCACAAAAGAAATGGATGCGCGACTCAATTCTGTATTAACAAACGATCCGGGAATGGGAATTTATCGGCATGCAGATGCAGGCTATAAAGATGCCATCGAAAATGCTAAAAAGTGGGATGTTGATATTCCCATGATGGATTAAGATTAGGAATTACTTTATGACTCAGCGCCTTTGCGTTAATTGATAAATGAAATCTTTAAAACTCACAAATATTGGCCAATTGGTCACCTACAACTCTGAACAACAAGATATGGTTATTTCAGAGAATGTGGAAATTGCCATGGAAGGTGGTAATATTATTGAGATTGGTGAAAACTTGAATTCCGCTGATGAACAAATAGATTGTAACGGAAAACTTGTAACGCCGGGCTTTGTGGACCCTCATACACATCCTGTATTTTTGGATGGGAGAGAAGATGAGTTTGCTATGCGGCTCGAAGGTGACACCTATGAAGAGATAGCAGAAGCAGGTGGTGGCATTGTTAACAGTATCAATGGTGTTAGAAATGCCACTGAATCTGAACTTATTTCACGGGTTAAAACTCGAATGGATCGTTTCCTTAAATTAGGGACAACGACTGTTGAATGTAAAAGTGGATATGGCTTAAATACAGAATCAGAACTCAAGTCACTTAAAGTTATTAATGAAGTTAATAAAGTCCATGAAATTGACATGATTCCCACCTTCATGGGCGGCCATGCTTTTCCACCTGATTTTAAAAATAATCCCGATGGTTATGTTGATTTAATTTGTAACGAAATGATTCCTGCAATTGCAAAGCAAGGTATTGCAAAATACAACGATGTCTTTTGCGAAAATGGATATTTCACCGTTGAACAAACTCTACGCATTTTAGAAGCAGGAAATGGACACGGACTCATCTCCAGAATCCATGCGGATGAATTTGAAGATTCCGGTGCAGCTTTATTGGCGGGAGAAACCAATTGTATATCGGCAGATCATCTCATGGCAGTGAGTGATGAGGGAATCCAAACCTTGGCTGCTAATAATGTGATTGCAACCTTGCTTCCAGGCACAACTTTCTTTTTAGGAGAATCGGGGTATGCACCTTATCAAAAAATGAAGGATGCCGGCGTTGAAATCGCTTTGGCTACGGACTATAATCCCGGAAGCTGTCATATCCAATCCATGCCCTTTATTTTGGCTTTATCATGCATTTATATGAAAATGCCTGTTTTGGATGCACTGAAAGCAGCCACAATTACTTCAGCTAAATCCTTATTTTTAAATGGAACAATTGGATCTATCGAGGTGGGGAAACAAGCGGATTTGATTGTTTGGGATATTGAGAGGGTGGTTCAGGTTCCATATTTGGTTTCTGATCATCCAATTCAAAGTGTTATTAAAAACGGAAAAACTGTATTTACTCCTTGATTCTCCGACGATGCAGACTGTAAAATCCCGCAGAACTTTTTGAACAGAACGATGCAATCTAATCGAATTCTATTTGTTGCGCTCTTTGCGCTTATTGTCTGCACAGACGGGCTTTTCGCCAATTATGCTTTTAAGAAAAAAGTAAAAAGTGTTTGTAAATCTTATCGGATTACCGTTGAATCTTCCAAACTGTCACTGGACGATGAAGAATTTTCAATGACCCTGGAAAGTAATCGTAATAATTTTGAAATGGCCATGCTGGTTGGCTTCGCTTCGGCAGGGCAGGCCATAGCACATCAAAAACAAATGGGACTCGCCAACGCTTATACACCCTCAGCGGTACGCGTTATAGTGGAAGCTCCCGTTTCAAAAGGCGAATTAAAAATATTCATGGCTACCTGCACATCAGATATGGCCATCTCGTTAGCCGACGGGCGCATGGATTCTTCACAATTCATGCAGGAAATTATGAAAAACATGGAAATACAGTAAGGAGTTACAATGTTTCAAGATCCTAATTCACTCATGGGACTATTAACACAATATGGTCGCGCAGTCGGCTGGTCCGTTGCTGCTGCTGTCGGTTTTGCTTTTGGCATCGGCATTGCGTTAAAAGTTTTTGACATGCTTTCAACTGATATTGACGAATGGGAAGAAATTAAAAAAGGAAACATGGGCGTTTCGCTCATCTTTGTTTCTCTCATTGTCATGGTTGGGTTGCTTGTTTATAAAGTGATTTAAACCAATCTAAACCAAAATCTAATTAAAAAAAGCCTTTCCGGTTACGGGAAGGCTTTTTTTTGAAGCTAGATTAAAACAAGCTCAGATATATATACATCACGATGGGTGCAAAGGTTGTATTGAGTATATTCACAACATCATTATTGATCCACGGATGACCGGAAATAAGCCGGGCTCCCGTTTCCGGGGTTTCAACTGTTTCACCGATTTGTGTTTCATACTTAGCTTGGATAGTGGCTCCCAAGATAGAATCGAAAATTGAGCCAAGAAATCCCGAAAGAATAATACCGTAAATCACAAAGGGCGACATGGGAAAGGACAGCCAAACCGTTAAACCCATGAGGCAAGCACCTAAAATAGACCCAATAGTGCCTATGCGTGTGATCCCGCCAGAAATTCCGTGCTGCATGGGCATCAAATTCAGGATAGAAACAGGTTTCTTGTTTGATAATTTTCCAAATTCTGTTGCCCAGGTATCAGCCATAGCAGCTGAAACCGAGGCCAAGAATAAAAAAAAATAGATACCGTTGGGTTGAATGAAATCAATTATACAAATCAAGAGGGCAATTCCACCATTGGCATAGACTTGTACAATATCACGACGGGACCCTTTCGAACGGTAAAAGGACGTGTTCTTAATGATTTTACTCAAGATCGACGTCAATACGAAAAAAACCGCCAATGGCACTAAAAACCGCCAACTACCAATGAGCGTGATAATGATTCCCATAATCAATCCGCCATAAAATCCACTACGGGTCAATGAATGAAAATGGTAGGCCAAAGAAAAAAATAGAACGATATAAAACAGGATAGTTGCAGAATCGGAAATAGATAAATTGAAAAAGGCCCCGGTTTCTGTCACATGATCTTCGAAACCAATCATAAACAGGATACTGACCAAAGGAATGGAAATATTATCGGTTCCCCTGCAACTGGTCACTTCTGCAACGGTTGCGCCAAACGCTGTGAACAAAGCCAAACCAACCAAATAATTGTTTGAATAACCCAATAAAAAATGGGACATCATGTATACAATGAGGAATGAACTGATGAAAAATGCCATTGTGCCTTGTATTGTTTTTTCATCCGTCCATAATTTAAAAATAGATGGATTTTGAGTTGATTGCCCAACTTGTGCTGCAAGAGGGTCGGATATAGCTAAGATCAACAGAGAAACCACTAAAAACTCGGGAAAAGACCAAAATCCCAAGATCAACAGCAAATATCCAACGGGAAAATAAATGGTACCGAAAGATTTTCTATCTTGAGAATGAATTCCTTTGAATGAGTCTTTTTTAAACGCTAATGAATTCAGGATAATAAATAGCACAGCCAAAGCTGTGGGTTGCACGTTGGATGAAAAAATAAATGGAGTAATGGAAACAGAAATACCCACAAAAAAATGGACCCATCTCCGGTTTGCATCGGGAGAAATCCAACCACCTTTATTGATGATTTCACTGATTCCGACCAATCCAAGGATAGCAGCAAGAAATATCCCAAAGGTCCACCATTCGTTCTCAAAAGGAATCCAAACGGGAAAAGACATCAATTAAATTATAGTATGGCACTTTAAATGGCAATGATTGAGCGTAAAAATTGAATTAATTTTCATAAAGGAAAATCAGGACATAGAAACAATGAAAGTTGCCGTAAATGAATTTGTAAAACGCCAAGTAAAAGGGTCGGGAAAGACTTATTCAAAAACTTTGAGATTCGAAGAGATTGCAGAGCATGCCCAGTCTCAAATGGAAAAAGGAGAATTCTCTGAAGGATATCGAGAGGGCGTCCGTATTGTCCATGCGGATCGTGAGATTGTCAGGGAATTTGTCTGTCCATTTGTAAAAATAGATGAAAAAACCGAATTGATTTCTCAAGTGGTTCGCCGGAGACCGGAGGAGGAACCCTATATTCAAACTCGGACGAAAACAGGCAAACCTCTCAAAGCAAGTGCAGTAGACTTAATTCTTTATCGACACGACGTACTAACGGAGAATGACGAACAAAGCACAGAGGCGGACTGGGAGCTCATCAGCATGAATGCGATTCCGGAGGGAGTGGATAAACTGCCCATGGGCCCTGTGACAATGATGCGGAATCAGCTCCAACTACCGGGAGGTACGGAGGCAGTTTACACTTCAGAGGAATGGGCAGAATCAGTTCAATTTTGGCAAGAATTTGCTGCTTTAGAGCCCGAAAATGAAACTAGATAAAGGTGTTTACAATTATTCTATGAATAATTAAGTTTTCGGTTGAAAGCCGATTGTCTAATCCACTGTTATATTGGCACTTAAAAAAACCGAGGTAAAATGAAGGGGATGAAATTCATTCTTAAATTGTCTATTTATAGACGATATTCTGTCCTATTAGCACTCCTTTGGACATCCTATATTTATGCCCAAGAATATTCAATTTCAGGTCGGGCATTCAATGAAGCTGGTAAAAAGATTGGTCCCATTCGTATTGTGCTTTATGACATTGAAAAG
>CAXFCD010000224.1:0-3999 GCA_964001155.1 uncultured bacterium
CAGCGCCCTACTTGGACACGATTGGTTGGATCTATTTCAAAATGAACCGCTTCGATGAAGCCATGAAATATATCCGGGAATCCCTTAATATTGATCAGGATAATGCGACCATCCAGGAACATATGGATGAAGTGATCAAGGCAAAATCGAATCAGGCTATCCCAAAGATTCAACAGGTCGAAAAACAGAATTGAATGTTTCGAAACAGTATTATTTTTTGTGCAATCTTGGCAGGGTGTGGAGGTCCGGCAACCCAAATATCACCCCAAGTTCAACCCCAGAGTTATCCTGATCTCCTTGAACAATATATTTCCTGCTCCGGAAAAGGAAAAATCAATTCAATCGGTCCCATCCATGGTACAATGTCTTTCACATTTATGTCCCAGCGAGATAGTTCATTTTTCCAGTTCACAGACCCATTTGGAAGGAAAGCATTGCTGATGTGGATCACACCTAACAGTGTATCGGCTTGGAATCTGATTGAAAATAAGCAATACAGTTATGCCAAGATTATTGAATTCTTTCCCTTTTTGCAGATTGTTGAGCCTGCGGATGTTACTAAATTTTTATGGGGAATTCAGCCCGATTACCCTAAACAGCATGGGAATGAGGACGCACACGTGTTTCAGGATATTGTTTTGGAGTTTGGCAGTGATGCGTTAGGGACAGAAGCAAATGCGTTGGTGAGCGCGAAATTCCTCGATGAGAAATCCAAACAAACCGTCAAAATTCAAATTAAGGATCGAAACCGGAATCAATCTCAAATTGATATGAAGAGATTTTGGAAATTCCACGCAAGTTAACATGAATGTTTCAGTCGTTATTCCCGTTTTTAATGAGAAAGAATCTTTACCGGATTTGGTCCGAGAGTTGGAACATACCCTAGGCGCCTACCCGGGATGGGAAGTGATTTTCGTAGATGACGGTTCTTCGGATGGCTCCACGGATTGGATAGTAAACCAGTGTGAGTCCAGTCCCTATTTTAAATTAATTCAATTTTATCGAAATTATGGCAAAGCCGCTGCCCTAGCGGAAGGGTTTAAGATTGCCGCAGGAGAGTACATTATTACTATGGATGCAGATCTTCAGGATGATCCTGCGGAAATACCAAACTTGATATCAAAATTGGAAGAAGGTTGGGACTTAGTCTCCGGATGGAAAAAAACACGCTTAGATCCGTTGAATAAACGATTGCCTTCCAAAATATTTAATTTTGTGACCCGATTAATGACGGGTGTCAAAATCCATGATTTTAATTGTGGACTGAAGGGGTACAAAAAAGCAGTTGTAAAAAGTATAGATGTGTATGGCGGCAGGCACCGTTACATTCCTGCCTTGGCAGGTCAACAAAAGTTTAAGGTGACGGAAATTGTGGTGAATCACCGGTCTCGGCAATTTGGTGAAACAAAATATGGTGGGTCCCGCTTATTCCATGGATTTTTTGATTTAATTACGATTCTTTTTCTCAATCGGTACACACAACGCCCACTCCATTTATTTGGATTTTTTGGGTTGATTTTTATTTGTATTGGATTGGGAGCAGAGTCATTAGC
This sequence comes from uncultured bacterium, assembly GCA_964001155.1. Classification (GTDB taxonomy): domain Bacteria; phylum Fidelibacterota; class Marinisomatia; order Marinisomatales; family UBA1611; genus CAXFCD01. The sequence continues at coordinate 1,554 of CAXFCD010000224.1, forward strand.
GCTCTATAAAAAAATTATGCTGAATTCCACATTTCAGAAACATTTTGCATTGATTATTTTTGGCGCCATGTCCTTTATTTTAGGCCTTTGGTTTTTTTCAATCGGCTTGATTGGCGAAATGATCGCTGTTTCACAGCAGGGACAAGAAGACCGAATTCGACGTTTCATTTCGAATAATTGATTATTCAACATGGTCGAATCACCACCGATCATCAGCGTTGTAACTCCCTCTTACAACCGTGTTCATGAACTTAAACATCTCTATCAATCCTTGAGAGAACAATCCGTTGATTCAGGACTGTTTGAATTCATTGTTTCCGATGACGGTTCAACGGATTCCACCCTAGAAACGGTAAAAAAGTGGCAGGCGGAATCCCAATTCCCAATCAAATTTATCACCCAAGAAAACCAAGGTCCCGGTGCTGCCCGGAATCATGGTTTGGAAAATGCCGACGGTGATTTGATTCTATTCATTGATTCCGATTGTGAAGCCCATCCTGATTGGATGAAAACAATTTATGAAGAATTTAAACAAGACACTTTCGACGCCTGCGGCGGTCCGGACGGTGCGAAGGAAGATTTCACCACCCTCCAAAAAGCCATTGATTTTGCAATGACATCATTTTTTACCACAGGTGGTATGAGGGGACATAGTGAAAAAATGATGGCAAAATTTTTCCCAAGAACTCACAATATGGGTATTAAAAGAGACGTTTACGAAACTGTCGGAGGGTTTGGTGGACTACGCCACGGACAGGATATTGAATTCAGCAACCGGATCCGAAAATCCGGTGCTCGCATCAAATTTTTGATTAATGCGGTTGTTTACCATCGCCGACGGACCTCCCTGAAACAATTTTTTAAACAAGTTTTTAACTGGGGCGTAGCCCGGGTCAATTTGGGTAAAATTGATTCATCTATGCTGGAACCAATCCACTTCTTACCGGCGTTGGCGATCTTGGCAGGCATTGGGGTTGTGGGTAGCGCGATTTATTTTCAATTTCCCTTAGACCAATTATTTTTTCTCTTTATCATCCCATTAGGATTACTGGCCTTATTCGGAACATTTAAAAAGAAAGATTTAAAAGTTTTTCCTTATTTATTCCTGGTTATTCCAGCTCAAATCATTGGATATGGTTTGGGATTTATACAGGCTTTCATCAGACGATTCATTTTCCTGCAGGAGGAAATGGTGGGTTTTAAAAAGAATTACTATAAATGATTACCATCGTATTAGGTATGCACCGTAGCGGGACTTCCACTGTCGCCGGCATTTTACATTTGAATAATATTAGTATGGGGACGTATCAAAGTTTCTGGCCTCGGCCTTTGCCGCAAAATCCCAAAGGATTTTACGAGAATTTTGATTTTCGAAAGATAAACGATAAAATGTTGAAAAAAGCAGGTTATACTGTTAAAAGCTATGAAACAGAAATCCCTGAACCGATCGTAAGTGACCGATTAAAAAAATCCATGATTAAAATGGTCAATAAATATGAATCCGATTTTGATGACTGGGGTTGGAAAGATCCCCGAACCTGTGTTACAATGCCCCAATGGTTGGACGTTTTTTTAGAAAATGGTATCAAAGATAAAATCAAAATTATTTTTGTAACTCGAAAAGCCATTGCTGTTGCACGATCCCTTAAAAAAAGAAATGAACTTCCGTTAGACCATGGATTAAACTTATGGAAATCTTACACGGAACGCGCTTTTGATTTTTGCCAACACACTGAGTTGCCCACTTTTTATATGTCCTTCGAAGGACTATTGGAATCACCTGAGATTCATTGTGAAAAATTGTTCGATTTTTTGGATCGTTCATTTGAACCCAAGATTGTGACTCAATTTGTAGATAAAAAGATCAGTACCAGCGGAAAGGGGGAAGCAATAGAACTTCCTGAACCCATTTCCGATTTAGAAAGAGAAATTGAGAAAAAACTGTCTGTATAATGGCACATTCTGAATCAAAAATAATTACAATCCTGTCAGTGAGTTTCAACTCATCTTTCCATTTGAACCGGTTATTTTCAAATTTGATTGGAAAAGCCCACCAACCGGATAAAATTCAATTCTTGGTGGTGGATAACACCAATGGTGAAGACGAAGAACTTTCATGTTCATTCGATGAGTCTCTCGAAATAAAAATCATTAAAAATGATGGACAGAACCGTCAGCGATCCAAATCCCATGCATCAGCTTTAGATATTGGCTTAAAAAATATCAAAACAGATTTTACACTTATTGTTGATCCTGATATCCATGTGTTTAAAAACGGTTGGGATTCCTTTTGTTTGAACCCATTTGTGCAGAATGAAAGATTAGTAATCGGCGCACCATATCCTCAATGGAAATTGGGAAAGGTTCATGATTTTCCTAGTGTGGTTTTTATGTTTTTCAAAACAGAATTGGTCCAATCATTTGGCGAAACATTTTATCCATTTCC
>CAXFCD010000225.1:0-5352 GCA_964001155.1 uncultured bacterium
ATACCTATAAGGGCGAATTCAAAAACGGACAAATGGACGGACAGGGAATCTATACCTTCGCCAATGGCCATAAATATGAAGGACAATGGCAAGAAGATCAAATGACGGGCCAAGGCATTTATACTCTCAAAGGTGGTGATACCTACGAAGGTTCCTTTTCCAATGGAATATTAGACGGACGAGGAACCTATACATCTTCCGTGGGCGATACCTACATCGGTGAATATAAGAATGGCAAAATGGAAGGGATGGGCGTTTTTACGTTTAAAGGTGGAAACACGTATAAAGGTCATTGGAAAAATGACAAATGGAATGGTCATGGTCTATTAACTTTCCTAAACGGGGACAAGTATGAAGGCGAATATCAAGACAATAAAATGAACGGGTTGGGAGTTTATTCTTACCACAACGGTGACAAATATGACGGCCATTGGAAAAATGATAAAAAAAATGGTCAAGGCACATTCACGTATAGTAATGGCGATATTTATTCCGGTGAGTATCAGGATGACATAATGGCCGGGACTGGGAAATACATATTTAAAGCAGGACAAACTTACGAAGGTGAATGGCACAACAATAAAATGAACGGTCACGGTACTTACAAATATCTAAATGGGGAAACTTATACAGGAGGATGGACCAATGATCAACGAAACGGACAAGGGACTTTTTATTTTCTAAACCAGGATATTTATGAAGGAAGTTGGGTCAAAGGCAGGCGGGAAGGAGCCGGAAAATTAACCTATGCCAATGGCGAAAAATATGAAGGTGAATTTAAAAATAATCAAAGATTAGGTCAGGGCAAATACACGTTTGAAAATGGTGATCTCTATGATGGAGAGTGGAAAAATGGAGAACGAACCGGACAAGGAAGTTTCACCTTTGCCAACGGTGATGTGTACACAGGCCAATTTAAAGAAGGTCATTTGACCGGACGGGGAAACTTCAATTATTCAAACGGCGATTCCTACGAGGGTCAATTGAAAAACAGTAAAAAAACCGGACGAGGGACTTTTACCTATTCAAATGGTGATAAATACAAAGGGTATTGGAAAAATGATAAAAAAGAAGGTTGGGGCTCTTTCATGTATATAAACGGGGAACGTTACGATGGCGACTGGGAAAAGGATCTAGCTCATGGACAAGGCACGTTTACTTACAATACCGGAGAAAAATATAAGGGCGAATTTTTCCAAGGTAAACGTGAAGGCAGGGGAACCTTAACCCATTCTAACGGAGACCGGTATTACGGTGATTGGCAAAATGATCACATCCACGGACGAGGGACATTCATAAGTAATGCCGGCGACAAATACGAAGGTCAATGGGAATACGACAAGCAAGACGGGCAGGGGACTCTCATTTATGCCAATGGTGAACGGTACACAGGTACGTGGAAAAATGGCAAAATGGATGGACAGGGAAGGTTCAGCTTTAATAATGGCAATGCGTACGACGGCGAATGGAAAAATGATCGTCAATATGGACGGGGAACGTACACCTATGCTAATGGTGAATGCTACATAGGAGAGTACGTAGAAGGATTTATGAACGGTTGGGGTAAATACGTCCATGCCAGTGGAAATACCTACGAAGGCGAATGGAAAAATGACAAACAGGAAGGCCACGGCACATTCACCTATGCCAACGGGGAAAAATATGTGGGTGCTTGGGAAAAAGGTGAAATGTCCGGCGAAGGGATATTTACATTCTTCAATGGTGATTTGTATGATGGCGAATGGAAAAATGGAAAAAGAGAGGGGCAAGGCACATTCAACTATTTAAATGGCGAAAAATATGTTGGTGCATGGAAAAAAGGCCAAATGGAAGGCCGCGGCAAATTCTCATTCTTAAACGGTGATGTGTATGAAGGTGATTGGCAACAGAATAAAAGGAATGGTACAGGGATTCTAACCTTTATCAACGGAAACACCTATGAAGGCGAATGGAAAAATGACCGAAGAAACGGACAGGGCACACTAAATGATGTGAAAGATGGATTTCAATACACGGGCGAATGGATCAATGATCAAAAAAATGGAAAAGGTGTTTATATATCTTCATTTGGAGATCGCTACGAAGGGGATTTTAAAAACGGCAGAATGGAAGGCCGGGGGATCTTTATTACATCCATGGGAGACCGTTATGAGGGCGAATGGAAATATGATCAAATGAACGGGAATGGCATTCTCACCTATAATGACGGTGGAAAATATGTAGGTGATTTCAAGGATGATAAATTTTTTGGCGCCGGCACCTTTACTTATTCAAATGGGAACTATTACGAAGGCCAGTGGCAAAATGATCAGCACGAAGGCCAGGGGAGATTTACATTCTTTGATGGTACAGCATACACAGGAGAATGGGAAGCAGGAAAAATGTCCGGCAGTGGTGTTATTACCTATCCAAACGGGAATCGTTTTGAAGGAAATTTTTCCGATGGACAAAAAAATGGTCAGGGCACTTTTTCTTATGCCAATGGCAACAAATACACGGGAATGTTTAAACATGATAAGATGGAAGGGCAAGGTACATTCACGTATGCCAATGGAAGTTCTTATGTAGGTGAGTTTAAAAATGGCAAAATGGAAGGCAAGGGCACTTTTACTGACGCAAACGGGAAAAAGACTGAGGGTGAATGGAAAAATGGTAAACCCTTAAAATGGTAAAATTATTATTTTAAACCACCCCATTTTCCTGCTTTGAAAAGCCTGCCTGCCGCAGGCAGGGAAGGGACGAATTACTTTCATCAAAACGGAAATACGAGATGCAGGGGTGGTTTAAGGTAAAGTATTTAGTAGTAAATGTTAAATATCTTATGGTTTTCCATTGTTTTCTTTTTTGAAAAATTGAATCAAATTCCGACCCTGCATGCCAAGAAAGATTATCATTATCATCGCAGCGCTATGCCTGAGTAGTTGCGCTTATTTCAAAAAACCTGAAATTGAAGTCTCTCCAAATCCATGGACCGGGGAAAAGATCTACTTTGTTGATCTGGATGACAAATATAAAAAAACTGCCGCTTTCAACCGCGTTTGGTCCAAATTGTATGCCAAGCGCTTTCGTCCCTATCATCGATTCCAACACAATCCATTTACCATTGTAGGCACTTACGAAACATGGGACAATGATTTTTTAATTATTGAGGATGGCAAAGGCCGCCGTTATAAAAAGCTATTCAATTTTGAGGAGGATGAAAAACCGGAATTCCCCAGCTATATTTTATTTCAGAATGTATTGGACTCAGCAAAAGCCATGATTGGGAAAACAATTTGGCTGAACAATACGTGGGATTTTAAAGGATTCTATTCGGTTGCTGATTATGATTTTAAGAGATTCGAAGCGGTGACGGTGGTGGATGTGAATCAGTATCAAAATCGGGATTTTGATTATCCAATTTGGCTCAAAATAAAAGCAAAAAATGGATTGGAAGGTTTTGTACGGTTCAATGGTAAAGAAGGTCGAGTTGGTATTCAAGATCATTATTATACATCCGATCCATTACCGAAAGCATGGGGAAAGAAGACCATTGAAAAAGTTTTGAAGAAAAAGATCGAACTGGGGATGACCCAAAGACAAATCCGTATTTCCATCGGGAATCCCCATGAATTGTACCACACATCCAGCCGTCATGGGTTTAGTGAACAATGGGTTTACGGAACAAAAATGGGTGAGCGGATTTATTACCAGTTCGAAAATGGGAAATTGATTTTTATCAATGAATAATTGAAAAATTCGATGAAACCAAACATTCCATACCAGAGTTATAGTCAATAATTTCACATCGAAAAATTCATCAAAAAAATTCATGCGCTCTTCTAATCATCAATTTTCAATCAATTTTTTCGGCAGACAAATAGAATCAGTTCTATCCTTCATCCAAATCCCTGCCAGCCGAAGCTTCAAAATAGGCTGGTCCATCAGCCGAAGTTTTAGCGTAGGCTGGCTAACCTTAATCCTAATTCCTAATCCATTAAAAGCCTCCAATTTTGACACTCTGTCTTATTATGAAAAATTCCATGTGGCTGTCCAAAATTACCAAGATGGGCGTTTCCGTTTAGCAGAAAATCGATTTTCATCCATCCTGATTCATGTTAAAGATTACAGGGATCCTGCCTCACAACTCATGTTGGCGAAATCACAATACCGGCAGGGAAAATGGAACGAAGCAACCCGATCTACAAAATCAATTTTTTCCAATTATCCCGGCTCACCTTACCAGTATCATGCGATTATTCTCATGGGTGATATTGCTTTGAAACAGGGGAAAAATAACCAGGCGTTCGAAAATTACTTATCCGTCAGGCCCGCCATTGATGATTCATCACATTTGGCAGAGATTGATCAACGGCTCATCACATGTATCGGGAATGGATTAAAGGAAGAAAGGATTGAGGGACTTTTATTTCGAGAGAACAATACCACCAATAGATCCATTATCAACCTTGCAAGGGCTTACCAATCTTGGAAAAATGGAGAAAATTATGATCTCACTCTAGCCCTGAATGGTGTTGAATTGGCGGTGCTGCCTCATGGGTTTAAGTTTCTTTATGCCACATTGGAAAAAACAAAAACATCGGTACAGTCTCGTTCCGTCACATTAGCCGTGGTGCTGCCTCTTTCCGGACCCAATAAAGAATTAGGGCAATCTTATCTACTGGGATTGGCGGATCATTTGGAAGATAATTCCATTGCCCACACCACACGGTTTTTAATTTTTGATTCCGGTGGTGAGGATGTTAATACGCTCAATATTGTAAAATCGCTTCAATCCAATCGTGCCATCATTGGAATATTGGGCCCACTTTTGAATGAAGAAGTCTTACCCTTAGCCGGCTTTAATTCTGCTTTACCGATTCTAGTGCCCAAATCCGGATCGCCGGGACTATCTAAAATGGCGCCCAACCTATTCTTTTTATCTCCATCATCTTTGACCATCGCTCAGCGAACCGCACAACTGATGATCAATGAATTACAATTTGAAAATATTGCTGTACTCTCTCCGGGAGAAGGGCGATCAAAGCTGATGACAGATTACTTTTTAGAGGAATGTCACCAATTAGGAATTGATCCTGTTGCCGTAGAATGGTATATCGAAAAACCGGAAAATATTTCCCGACAATTCAAATCCATTCGCCGTACTGCCTGGTCGTTGCTTCCGGATAAAGATCCTAATGAAGATGCATTGAATATGGCAATTGATAGTTTAGATGCACTCTTTGATGTTGATGTAAGCGATTTCTTTGAATTGCCTGTAGAAGAAGAAAAAATGGATAAAAAGGATTCCGCTAAGGTTGTGCTGGAAACGATTCAGGCTTTTTACATTCCGATTCGGCGAGATGAACTCAC
>CAXFCD010000226.1:0-4152 GCA_964001155.1 uncultured bacterium
CATTTCATATGATGAAAGGCGAAAGGCATTAATGGAATATTTGTTACCCATTTTATTTTTATTTGTTGCCTTCATTTACTCTTCAGTAGGATTGGGTGGTGGTTCGTCCTACACGGCACTCATGGCTATTATGGGTGTGAGCTATACAATAATTCCAACTACATCGCTCACATTGAATTTGGTGGTGACATTTATCGGTATGATCAATTTCTGGCGAAATGGCTACGGTCGATTAGATCTCATAGGACCATTTCTTGTTACATCCATCCCCATGGCGTATCTCGCCGGTTCTCTTGATTTACCCGAATTCATATTTCAGATCATTCTAATTATTACATTGATACTGGTAGCGGTGCGGATTTATATCATCAATGGATTGACACTTTCATTTCAATTATCACCGATTCAAAAATGGATTGCCATCATTTTGATCGGTTCTATTCTTGGATTTTTCGCTGGTGCGGTGGGGATCGGCGGCGGCATCTACCTTGTGCCAATTATCATTATGTTTGGGTTAGGCTCCACCAAAGAAGCGGCCGCGGCTGGTGCCATGTTTATTTGGGCCAATTCATTGGCGGGTGTGGTTGCTCGATATCAATCGGGCATGTTTGATTCAGAATTTATTCTTCCACTTATTGGTGCCGTCATTGTGGGCGGTTCTGCCGGTTCCTATTTCGGATCCACCAAATTTGAAGCCAAAACAGTTCAAAAAATAATGGGCGTGGTCATCATTGTCGCCATCATATTTTTAATCAGGAAAATGATATGATTCCATTTAACAAAGCAAAAAATATCGTTCAGTCTCATCTTTTTCAATTGGGAAATGAATCTGTTGGATTAAATGATTCCAGTGGACGAATTCTGACTGAAGATGTGGCGGCGTCCATGCCGTCTCCACGGTTTGATAATTCTGCCATGGATGGATTTGCAGTTTGTGCGGCAGATACAATTGGCGCATCCCAAGAAAATCCAATTGAATTAAAAATGGTCAGCGTCAGTTCAGCCGGATCGCCATCGGATGTAGTGATTGATCCCGGAGAATGTGCCCAGTGTATGACTGGTGCAGCCATCCCAAAAGGGGCCGATGCGATTGTGATGGTTGAAGATACCAGCGGATTTACCAATAATAAAATAGTTCAAATCATGATTGAAACCACTCCCGGAAAACATATCCGAATGGAAGGAGAAGAAATCAAAAAAGGGGACGTGCTGATCCAAAAGGGGACACAAATCACACCCGGCGAAATTGGCACGTTGGCCACATTTGGGATTGATAAAGTAAGTGTATCAAATAAACCGCGTATCGCCATTTTTGGAACAGGGAATGAATTGGTAGAGCCGGGTAATACATTAGAACCGGGGCAGATCTATAATTCCAATTTATACGTATTTGCGGATTTGGCTGAAAAGGCCGGGGCAGAAGTGGTCATGCGGGATGTAATTCAGGATGATAAAGCATCACTCCGGCATTTTTTATCTGACGCATTGGACTTATGCGATGTGGTGATTTCATCAGGCGGTGTGTCCATGGGGCGGTATGATTATGTCCGGGATGTATTTATGGAATTGGGCGTGAAAGAACATTTCTGGAAGGTGGCCCAAAAACCTGGGAAGCCACTCTTCTTTGGCACAGGTCAGGACACATTAATATTCGGATTGCCCGGTAATCCAGTCTCATCTTATATAGGATTTATGGAATGGGTTTGGCCAGCTTTGGAAACAATAATGGGGAAAAACGAATCGGAACCATTGACGGGAAAATTAACAGAATCCTTCCCCAGAGAGCCCGTGAAAAAACGATTTCTGTTTGGAAAGGTATGGATTGAAAACGGCCAGTTGGTGTGTCGTCCCGCATCAAAAGTGGGATCCCACATGCTCACATCGTCCTTGGATGCGAATTGTATATTAGCTGCTGAGCCGGGAGATGGAATATTAAATGTAGGTGACAACATATTGGTTAACGTGTTACCGTGGAAGAATATTTCATGATTATAACCCCTAAAGAATTAAATGAACGAAAATCTGAACTGACTGTAATTGACGTCCGACCAATAGATCAACGGACAGAATTTCCCATGGAAGGATTGGATACTATCATTTCAGAAAATGGCGCAGAAATTAATGGCGAAAAAGTATTGGTGTGCCAATTCGGAATTGTGACGGAAGGGATGATCATTGAAAATGAATTGGACGATACATTCAGTTTGTTGGGCGGCGCACAGGCATGGGATGAATTTTATCGTGAGCAAAAAGATTTGAGCCGATGGTCACGTCAAACTATTTTGCCGGAGATTGAAATTAAAGGTCAGAAAAAGCTCTTGAATGCAAAAGTGGCTATCGTTGGTATGGGCGGTTTAGGATGTCCGGCGGCTCAATCATTGCTCACCGCCGGTGTGGGGCATCTCCAATTGATTGATGGAGACATTGTTTCATTATCCAATTTGCATCGCCAGCCTTTATACAGTCCCGATGATGTGGACAAAAAGAAAGTAGAAGTGGCAAAAGAAAAATTGAATGGGCTTAATTCAGAAACTTCCATTCATATTTCAGATGCATATTTAGATGAAAAAAATGCTAATGAATTTTTGGCAAATGCGGATGTAATCATTGATGCAACGGACAATATTCAAACACGCCAATTAATTGACAAAATATCTAAAAAGAAAAATACTCCAATGGTCTATGGCGCACTATTTCGATTCGAAGGACAGGTATCCGCGCTAAATGTGGATGGCAGTCCCGGTTATGCTGAATTATTTCCCGAACCGCCTTCTAGTGGGGATACTTGCGAAGACGCAGGCGTATTGGGAATGCTTCCGGGAATTATTGGGAATATCCAAGCCTTGGAAGCAATCAAATTAATCGTCGGAATAGAACCCAATTTGATCGGAAAACTACTCATCTATGATGGCATGAATCATTCAACAGAAATAATAAAAATTTGAAAATTAAAATTAAATGTTTCTCCCAAGTCAAATATGCATTGGGTGAAAATGAATTTGAGTTGGAATTAAATCCGGGAACTACCACAAGTGATTTAGAGCAGATCATCCGGGAAAAAGCTGATGGGAAACTGGATGGCGTCTCATTAAGAGTGGCCGTAAACCAACAATATCAATCAGAAGAAACGATATTAACTGATGGTGATGAAGTGGCTTTCATCCCACCGGTGCAAGGGGGATAGATGGTTATTGTAGAAATAGTACAAGGACCAATTGAACCATTTCTATCCAACGATGATCGCAATCAGGATGGTGCGGAATTGGTGTTCAACGGTCGCGTTCGTGACTCTGAACATGGTCATAAAATTATCGCTTTAGAATACGAGCAATACGAAGGTATGGCTGAAGCAGAACTCACCCGATTGGCGGAAGATACGTGCAAAAAATTCCCCATCAATGATCTGTTTTGCAAACACCGAATGGGAAGAGTTGGGATTGGTGAAACAAGCCTTCATGTATCCATTTGGGCCAAGCATCGGAAAGAAGCCATCGAAGCCATAGATTGGTTCATCTTTGAACTCAAGAAACGAGTGCCCATTTGGAAATGGGCCATCCATCCAGACGGGACAAAAGTCCCAAGTGAGTGTACGCACTGACGAATAAATTGTACTAAATTGATGTCTTAAATGTTAGGATTTTCGAACCAAACCATTGCTGATCTCCTTTATTGGGTTACGCGAAAAAAGTGGCTGATTGCCGCATTTGCTATCAGCATATTTCTATTTTATATCCCATCGCCTGAATCCTTATCTCCCGAAGGTCATCGCACGCTCATCATTGTTGTTATTGCGCTCATTCTGATTATCGGTGAAGTCATTCCACTGCCTGCAGTAGCCATATTGATCCTGATATTGGAAGTGATTTTTGGCATTGATACACCCAACGGTGTGGCCACATCATTCATGAGTGATGCGGTGTTTTTTATTATGGGTTCACTCATGATGGCCGTGGCTATTGTGAGTCAGGGATTGGACAAACGCCTTGCCTTGGGCATTATTAAACTCACAGGGAATAAAACGTGGCGAATCGTTTTTGGCTTTGTAGCCATTTCATCCATTCTATCATCCTTTATAGGTGAACACACAGTGGCAGCCATGATGCTGCCCGTGGCATTGACCTTGATTCGAAATACAAGTGATGATCCCAAAAC
>CAXFCD010000227.1:0-21405 GCA_964001155.1 uncultured bacterium
CACAGGTTAAAATCAATAAATTATTTTCCACGCATGCTGTTTGAACCGCTTTAGCAGTTTCGGGATCAGGCTTACCATCAGAGTTTATGAATTCAGTTCCAATCATAAGTCCCAACCCACGATTATCCCCCAAGACAGGAAAATCAGGCTTTAATTTGTTCAGTCGATTCAATAAATACGAGCCTTGTTCGGCGGCATTTTCCACTAATTTTTCTTCGATGATTGTTTTGATAGTGGCATTCGCTGCTGCCAGGGGAACCGCACTCCCGCCGCCATAAGTGCCACCATGTGTACCGGGAATCCACTTTTTCATGATCTCGGACGATGCGCCAATGGCAGAGATAGGCAATCCACTTCCCATGCCTTTCGCCATAATCAAAATATCTGGTTTCACACCGGAATGGTCGATGCAAAACATTTTTCCTGTTCGGCCAAATCCTGTCTGCACTTCATCTGCAATTAATAAAATTTGGTATTCATCACAGATAGACCTTAATTCATGTAAAAATTTGGGTGGCGCAGGCACATATCCGCCTTCGCCCAATACCGGTTCAATGATAATAGCTGATGTTTCCTCCGGCGATGTTTGGCTTTTCAATAAATTTTTCAATTGATTTATACACCAATCAACTGTTATGTCTTCGTCCCATCCATACGCGTAGACAAAGGGAAAAGGAGTGACGAATATTCCGCTGGGCAGGGGCTGGTATCCCTGGCGATAAACAGTTTTGGACGTGGTCATGGACATAGCCAAATGGGTACGACCATGAAAACTTCCTTGGAAAACAATCACATTACTTTTCTCTGTAGCCTTTTTCGCCAATTTGATGGATGCTTCCACCGCTTCTGCGCCACTGTTAGAAAAGTAAAATTGGTTAATATTGTCCGGTGTGAGTTCATTCAATTTTTCTGCCAAATCCAAAGTTTGTTGAGAGGTAACAATATTGACCTGCCCAAACAAAAGTTTTTCAGCCTGATCTTGGATGGCTTTTACAACATTCGGATGACAATGGCCCGTATTGGTGACGCCAATCCCGCAGGTAAAATCAAGATATCGGGTTCCATCACTGGCGTATAAGTAAGCACCTTCACCTCGTTCCGGGATCAAATTTGTTAAGTGAGTCCAAACTGGAGATAGATGAGAAAATTGATTCATTTTTTCTGTGTTATACGGTTCTTAAATACCAGTCTAATTCCAAGGGTGTGATTTGACTGTCAAAATTTTCCATTTCTTTTTTTCGTGTTTCATGAAACACATGGCAAAAATCCTTTCCAAAATACTGGCGAAGAATTTTCCCCTTGGAGAATTCTTGTAAACTTTCGGCCCAATTCATTGGCAAGGAAGGTGGATTTTTTGCAATAGCATCGCCGGTGGAAATTTTTGGTGGTTTAATTTTTTGGGTTATCCCGTAATGGATGCCCACCAACAATGCAGCCATGGTCAAATATGGATTAGTGTCTGCGCCTGCCACGCGATGTTCGATCCGTGTAGACTTGGGCGACCCTGACGGAATTCTAAGCGCTACGGTCCGATTATCGATTCCCCAAGTTGGAGCCATTGGCACATACAAATCCGGCTGGAATCGACGATAAGAATTAGCATTTGGACAAAAAATAGCTGTGGATTCTTTCATGGTTTTTGCCAAACCACCAACGGCATGTTGGAGAAACGGTGAATCCGTTTTATCTTTTTTCCCCATAAAAACATTTTTCTTTTTCCTATCTAATAGACTAAAATGAATATGTGTCCCACTTCCCGCTTGATCTGAAAATGGTTTCGCCATAAAGGAAGCATTGAGTCCCATATTTCTAGCTACACCTTTAATGAGGCGTTTCAATAAAATGGCATGGTCGCAGGCCAAAATTGGATCATACACATGTTGAAGATTGATCTCGAATTGTCCTGGTGCATATTCTGCAACAGCCGTATCTGCAGGCAATCCCTGAACCTTCGCACAGCGGGCAACTTCATCTAGGAATTCTTTATAATCATCCAAATTATCCACAGAGTAAACTTGGGTATCCGCCTCCCGTTTTCCGGTTACGGGAGAAATAGGTGGTTGTGGTTTTTTCTGTTTATTTCGCCGTTTATCCAATAAATAGAATTCTAACTCAACGGCAACGACGGGCGTTAATTTCAATTCGCTGAATTTCTCCAGCACTTTTGATAAAACCTGTCTTGGATCTGCAAAAAATGGTGACCCGTCTTCTTCTAACATAGTTAATAAAACCTGTGCCATGGGTTTTGGGCTCCACGGGATAATTGAAATAGAATCTGAGATGGGCATACAAATTCGATCAGAATCTCCTGTTGAAACACCCAACCCGGATTCTTCCACAGTATTCCCCAAAATATCCAACGCAAATACAGATGCCGGCAGGCAAATGCCATCTTGAAATACTTTGTCTAGGGCGGAAGGCTGAATACGTTTCCCCCGGAGAACACCGTTTAAGTCAGAGATAATTAGGTCAATCCCTTTTAGGTCAGGATTTTTCCTTAAAAAGGCCTGATGATTTGACCGTTTAACATTAGCCATGAAATTGTTCTTTAGTTTAAATTATCGAGTGATAAAGAGGCGGAGACTAACAAATCAATCCGTTTCTCGCAAGTATTGAGTCTAAATTGAAAATGCATCATGTCTAAACCAATCATCGGAATTTCCACCTGTGTAGAACAGCAGGGATTACATCAGTATCACCAAACCGGTGAAAAATATATTTCCGCGCTTCGGAACACAATAGACTGTGTCCCGGTCCTGATTCCTTCTATTGGACAAGAACTTGATATCAAAGCGCTATTGAATTCTCTGGATGGTATTCTATTTACAGGGAGCTATTCCAATATTGAACCGCACCAATACAATGGCGGGGAAAGTGATGGTAACACAAAACATGACCCAAAACGAGATGCGACAACATTAGGATTAATTCCTGTTGCTGTGGATAGCGGTATGCCTGTTTTTGCTATTTGTCGGGGCTGCCAAGAAATGAACGTGGCCTATGGTGGGACACTACATCAAAAAGTCCATGAAATTGATGGTCTAAATGATCACAGAGAAGATGACACATTGGATTTGGACGGACAGTATGGATTTGCCCATACAATTCAAATTTCAGAAGGTGGTATTTTAGATTCCCTCTCTGAAAACAAATCACCGGAAGTGAATTCTGTTCATTGGCAAGGTGTGAATGAATTGGGAAATAATTTATCCATTGAAGCAACAAGTCCTGATGGGCTCATCGAAGCATTTCGTGTTACAGGTTCTAGGGCATTTTCTTTAGCAGTTCAATGGCACCCGGAATACAAAGTGACGGAAATTCCTTTTTATAAAAAAATATTTCAGGCATTTGGAAATGCTGTAGAATCTTACGCAAAAACCAAAGTTTAATATGAGACAATATAATACAAAGACTTTACAAGAAATTGATGGACAACATCATTTGCACCCTTTCACAGATCACAAAGCATTAATGGAAAAAGGAACGCGAGTAATCACCAAAGCAGATGGCGTTTATCTTTGGGATTCAGATGGGAATAAAATCATTGACGGGATGGCAGGACTTTGGTGCATCAATGTAGGCTACGGACGCCAAGAATTGATTGATGCGGCTACTAACCAAATGAATGAATTACCTTATTATAATAATTTTTTCCAAACCACCCATCCGCCGGCAATTGAACTTTCCAAAGCTTTGGTTGATATTTCCCCTCCCCAATATAATCATGTGTTTTTTACCAATTCCGGATCAGAAGCAAATGACACAGTTGTCCGAATCGTACGTCATTATTGGGCGCTGGAGGGGAAACCGAATAAAACCGTCATCATCAGCAGAGAGAATGCCTACCATGGTAGTACTGTAGCAGGATCCAGTTTGGGCGGTATGAAAGGGATGCACGATCAAGGAGGCATTTTGCACGATATTGAACACATTCCTCAGCCCTATTGGTACAGAAATGGGCAAGGAACTGACCCCAATGAGTTTGGGCTCAACATGGCTCAAGAATTAGAAAAAAGAATTTTGGAGATAGGTGAAGATCGCGTGGCTGCATTCATTGGTGAACCGGTTCAAGGTGCCGGTGGTGTGATTGTACCTCCGGATTCTTACTGGTCTGAGATTCAACGGATTTGTCAAAAATATGGAATCCTACTCATCGCAGATGAAGTCATCTGCGGATTTGGTCGACTTGGTGAATGGTTTGGTTCCAATTATTACAATATTGAAGCTGATCTTATGCCCATTGCGAAAGGGATGTCTTCGGGCTATTTACCCATCGGTGGACTCATGGTCGGGGACAGAGTGGCAAATACGGTGATTAATAAAGGAAGCGACTTTAATCATGGCTTCACCTATTCCGGACACCCTGCAGCTTGCGCTGTTGCCATGGAAAACATCCGTATTTTGAAAGATGAACAAATTGTTGAAAAAGTAAAAAATGATACGAGCCCCTATTTACAAAAACGCTGGTCAGAATTAGGAGATCATCCCTTAGTTGGCGAAGCTCGTGGCGTTGGTATGGTGGGTGCTTTGGAGCTGGTGAAAAATAAAGAAACCGCAGAAGCATTCGAATCGGAAAAATCCGTCGGCATGATTTGTCGCGATTTTTGTTTCAATAATGGACTCATCATGCGAGCTGTAGGAGATACCATGATCATTTCTCCGCCATTAGTTATGACACATGAAGAAATTGATGAATTGGTAGGAAAAGCGAGGTTGTGTCTGGATCTAACTTTGGAAAAAGTCATCTAAATAAGTAACCATTTAAATAATATTCTTTAAGAAAATCTGTAATTCGCGTAATTGAATAATCATCCATCCAGTCATACTCATCTCTAACTCCTAATCCTAATTCCTTATTCCTGTCAGCCCCGCTCGTTTCCGTGGGGCAGGCTGACTTATCCTTATCTACCAAATATCCCTTTTTAACACATCAAATATGCGGGAAATTCCGCCGCTATTTTTGGCCCAATATCAACCTTTTTAAGCTTAAATCATGAGAAAAGATACTTTTAGAAATATTGCTATTATTGCCCATGTAGATCACGGGAAAACAACGCTTGTTGACGGTATGCTAAAGCAAAGTGGTACCTTCAAAGCTCACCAGGAAGTGGAAGAACGTGTCATGGATTCCATGGACCTGGAAAAAGAACGTGGAATAACCATCACAGCAAAAAATACGGCGATCCATTATAACGATGTAAAGATTAATATCTTGGACACACCCGGGCACGCTGATTTCGGTGGAGAAGTGGAACGAAGCCTGAATCTTGTGGATGGTGCTTTATTGCTTGTGGATTCCAGTGAAGGTCCTTTGCCCCAAACCAGATTCGTATTGAAAAAAGCCCTGGATAAAAATCTGCCCATTATTTTGATCATTAATAAAATTGATCGCGGTGATGCACGAATCAATGAGGTTATCAATGAAGTGTATGATTTATTCATTGATTTGGATGCCACAGATGACCAGATAGAATTCCCGATTCTTTATACCAATGCAAAAGAGGGTGTGGCTCATTTAGATCCGGAAGATGGCTCCACAAATTTGGAACCATTATTTGATACAATTATTAATAAAGTTCCCGGTCCGGTTGCTGATGATAACCATACGTCTCAATTCTTGGTTACCAATCTGGATTATGATTCTTACGTTGGACAGGTTGCAATTGGGCGGTTAAATAATGGGACATTATCCATGGCAGATTCCTATGCGCTATGTGGTCCGGATGGAGTTAAACGAAATCAAAAATTTTCTGCTTTATATACATTTAAAGGTCTTCAGAAAATCCAGGTTGACACATTAGAAGCCGGTGATATTATCGCTGTAGCTGGAGTGGAAAACATCACC
Source organism: uncultured bacterium (assembly GCA_964001155.1). GTDB lineage: Bacteria > Fidelibacterota > Marinisomatia > Marinisomatales > UBA1611 > CAXFCD01. The sequence goes on from CAXFCD010000227.1 coordinate 5,846, forward strand.
ATTGGCGATACAATTTCAGACAATGAGACGCCGCAACCCTTGCCGAGAATCGAAGTGGATGAGCCGACTGTGTCTATGCTGTTTTATGTGAATAACAGCCCATTTTCGGGAAAAGAGGGGAAGTTTCTCACCACCCGCCACATTCAGGAAAGATTGAAAAAAGAAATTTTGAGTAATGTGTCCCTCCAAGTTCTTCCGACAGAAAGAACTGATGTATTCAAAGTCCGAGGCAGGGGTGAACTCCAAATGGCGGTTTTGATCGAAACCATGCGTCGGGAAGGGTATGAATTTATGGTATCAAAACCGCACGTTATTACCCATGAAGAAAATGGCAAAATGATGGAGCCCATGGAAAAAGTATTCTTAGATATCCCTGAGGATAAAGTTGGAATCCTCACTGAGAAATTATCTGAAAGAAAGGGGAGAATGACCAATCTACAAAACCATGGAAGTGGGCGCGTAAATATGGAATTCTCAATTCCCTCCCGTGGATTGATTGGCTTTAGATCTCAGTTTATGACCGATACACAAGGTGCCGGAATCATGAATAAATTATTTGACGGTTATGCGCCATGGTTTGGTCGAATTCCACAGAGAAACAGTGGTGCTCTTGTCGCTGACAGAAAAGGGAAAGTTACTGCTTATGCATGTTTTGGAATGGTTGATCGTGGTGACTTATTTGTGAGTGTTGGGACAGAAGTTTATGATGGGATGATTATTGGCGAACGTAACAGAACCGAAGATTTGAATGTGAATATTGTAAGAGAGAAAAAACTTACCAATATGCGTGCGTCCGGTTCAGATGCCACTGTAACCCTGCGCCCGCCAAAACAACTTTCTCTGGATCAATCTATTGAATTCATTGCGGAAGATGAATTGGTTGAAGTAACACCACTCACAATACGATTGAGAAAAATGGAATTGGACCAAAATAAAAGAGCATCACAGCGGAAAAAGGAAAAATACGCTGATTTATAGTAACTAGACAGTGATTTGCGTTAGTAAATCTGAAAATCTAACCGTGAATTAAAATCACCTATTTCACCAATTTTTTCCCCATTTTCGTTAAACCTGATCAAGGTCCAGGTGACCGCTTCTTGGACTAAAAATTCCGTACCATTATCCGTGGTGAATGGAAAGATCTGGTTGAGATAGCGATAATCACCATCCAGTAATATTGTCTTGGACTTCGCTTCCAAGTTTATTTTCCCTGCAACCCATTTATTTTGTTCAAGGTTCTTTCCAATATAGAAACATTCTTTGGCTACGGTATCAATTTCCACATCGGTGACCCACACATCCTTTTCAAAAATTTCTGAATCGCCATTGGTAGATAAATGAGCGATCCCTGATCGGGTTGCCACCCAGCACCCATTGTAAGATGATAGGGCAGAGGGGTAATCCAATTCTTTAAAAAACTGATTGTTTTCTCCATCGTTTGCATTGGAAACGTAATGAACCATTCCCGAATCAGGAATGGAGGTCCACAGTCCAAAATCTATCGGATCCAGTTCCATTTGAGCATCCCATCCCGGTTGTAATCCCAAAGATCGCGAATCCACCATTTGGTTCGATTCATCGAATTCTAAAATAGTCCCACTTCTCGTTAAAACATACAAATGATGGTTAGATTGATTGACCGCCAGGTCCAAAAGATAATCGCCAATCTCAATATAATCAGCATCATTGAGATCGGTGGAGAGCAAAACCACCATTCGGTCATAATAATTTGCCAACAAAAATCGACGATCCGATTCCCGGTATTGGATAACTCTCGGAGAAGAAACAGACCGCCTTTTGACCAATACACTACCATCCCAAGACAAAATACGCACACTGTTATCAAAAAAATCTGCTACATAAATTGAATAAGGGCCCACAGTAATTGAAGCTGCTTCGGACAAGGGAGATTCCATGAAATCAGTGACACCCTGAACCGCATAAGAATAGGTTTCATAAAAGTTCACATCTGTATCTGTGTATTCCGTAGAATCTGATGAAATGGTTGCAACTTGAGTCAATCCCGAATAAGCAATTCCTTTATATAAAACATAAGTTGATAAATTATTGACCTCAATTTCTTCCCAGGAGATTTTCACAGTATCCCGAATAGGTAACAGAGTTAATCCTGTAGGTTTTCCTGCTGTATTTGGATTCTCTAAATCCAATGGATTTAATCGTTCACGTTTGGAGCAACTCAAAAACACCAGTATTAAAGTGATACTTAAAACAGCCTTATTTATCTTCAACATAGGTGAGAATTAAAATTTGAGAGCAAGCTTGAGATAAAACCACCATCCACCCGGAAATTTTGTCCAGTTCTTCAGTGCGATTCCATTCTGATTCCATTTCACTGGGATTGCCGCTTCGGCGATATTTATCGAAATGATCATCTGCTTTTAATTGGTAATACCAAGCCAGGCCGCCAAAGAAAACAACACCGGAAAAGGATACTGCTCTAATCAATTTCTTTCTGATTGAAATGTCCGGTAATCCACCTGGAACAGTTTGGACAGAACTTAATGTGTCCCGTTGCACTATGATTTCAGATTGGGGAAAAATAGAAAAATCACTTTTATCTTGAGCTGGAAGGGTAAAGACAAGACTTATGAAACAAATGAGAACTTTCATTGGTAATACCGTAATATTTTTTTCGTATCTTGAGTTAAGAAACCCTTTCCGGTTCGCCAAAATCCCGTAAGTGTCTTCCCTGTTTCTATTTCCCAATTAATGATTCCATTCTCCAAACTCACGGATTTTAAATAACCGTTGGCGAAAGGCATGATACAATGATCACCGGAAATGGTTGGCTCGTATTTAATGAGACCCTGGTTTATGGAACTAATATCTATTTGTTCACCTGTTGGTATAGAGAAATTCCCCATTTTACCTGTTTTACTGATCAAAATGACTTTTTCTTTGTCCGGTAGGGAAAACACATAAGTTAGGGGTTCCCACTCGATTTCATTCACTTTTTTGCCGGAGTGATTATTTAAAATGTATAATGATTCCTTTTTTGTGACCATCAATTTATCTTCGTCGGCAAGGGAAATGATTGATTCATGGTTTAAACCCAAGTCAATTTCCCATAAAGACTTATCCACATTGAATGCTTTTAGGATTCCATTATCTTGAATAATGAAAAGGTGATCCCCAACTTGCTGAAGCGAAATAATGCCTTGGCGAACACGCTTTTCTGATAAAATTTCCCCTGTGTCTATTGATAAAAATTTCAATTTATTTCGAGTGGCAATTGCCACTAAAGTATCGTTCACTATGGCTAAACCGCCTTCGATGAGTCGCTCTGCCTTTTGCTTCCAACGCAGTTCACCCAGCGCTAAATCGTAGAGTCCTGCGCGTTCCCCTTTTCGGGAAGTAAAAGCAAAAAAACTGCCATCATTATCCAAATTAATTGTTGAGAATTTTCTCAGGTTTGGATGCCATTTAGATCCGTCTTTTTTACCTGAAAAAACATTAAAAATAAAGGCCGTACTGCGATGGGTAAAAACAAGGACTAAACTGTCATTGATCTGAAAAACATCCTGAAATGGTTCACTGAACTTTTGCTCCCATTTTATATCCGGTTTTTCAGACATGTGTTTCAAGGATTGAATATCCAAGTCTTTATCGAGAGAAACTGAACCATAACAGTTAAAAAACAACAAACTTGGCAATAAGATGATTATTGGATTCAAAATTTTCATGCGTTAAAAATCCCAGCCAAAGAAAAATTGGACGAATTTCTCTTCCGGTAATTGATTAACCTGTTCACTTTTCATGCCCATATCGAGACGAAAAACAAGGGCGCCCAGAAGTGCAGCGCGAAACCCAATACCTGCGGAGGTTAAAAATCCGGGAAACTCCGTTTCCCATGCATTGCCAACATCAACAAATAAAGCCCCTCGAATCGGCGCAAACCAAATGGATCCGGATTTAAAATTCATTTCCAGTTTCCGGGCAAATGGAAAGCGAAATTCCTGGTTCAGCATTATCATTTTTCGGCCTTTTATTTCGCTCCATTGGTACCCCCGAATTCCCCAACTGCCGCCGATGTAATATCGCTGTATATCGTCTCCTTCATTCATCCAAATCATGATTCGCTGAGCAAAACTGATATTCGGACGGATCTGCCAATACCTTCGAAGATCAAGCCAAGCAGTGAAATTTTGGTATCGGCCTCGTGTAAAATCATAGGTCGGACCTGCTGTGATCCGTGCTCGCCAACCATCCATGGGTCCTGTCACTGTCCAAAGGCTGTTATCATGAATCACGGAAAAGAAATTGGAAATAAATATAAAATTTTCTGGTTCATCCACATAGTTATCTTTATGGGAATACCAAAGACTGGAACTCATTTCAATCCGGCGATGGATGGAATAGGGGAAATTCAACGCACCACGGACACCGGCAGTTCGTTCGAAGAAAAAAGCCTTGTAAGGGCTGAAATATTCATTGGCAAAGTGGAAAACACTTAAGCCCCAATTTGGACGTCCCGTCATGTTAAGATAGGTAACAGCCAAGTTCCAATGATCCATTATTTCAGCTTGGGTCTGAGCTGAATTGTTTAAAAGGAAATGAATGTACTGATTCCCTAATTGGTCGGACAGAGACAATTGAGCACCTCCCAAAACGCCATAAATGGGATCCATAGCAACAGCAGTCTGGGCAAAATCAAGTTTATAGCGCAATTTGAAAGGCATGTCTCGGGTAGATTTTCCACGTCCAATGGTAGGAGGCCAATTGGATGATATGTTTTGTTGATGACTTGGATCAGGCCAGGGTTCAGCGTGGATTGAGTCCAATTTCATGGCGGCGACCTGATAACTATAATCCTGGAAAATACCGGCCACAATACTGTCCGGGTACATGAGACGGAATTGGGAAATCCCTGTGTGAAAATTTGTGCGTTGAATCAATTCCTTTCTCTCAAAATTGAGAGACCAAATATTATTCATGCCCGACTTATCGGACAGAAAATGAATGGAGTTTGCTGATAAATCCAAATTCGGGAAAGATTTAGTATGATGATCCGCCATTATCAATCGGATATCATTGGTATGCACATCTAAGGCAAACAAGTCTCGACCGCTGTTAAAATTGTCTTTTTCGCGGTCAGAACTAAACAGGATCATTTGTCCATCCAGTGTGAAAGAGGGATCCCGATCGGTATAAATGTCATTCGTCAGATTGACCAATTGATTTGATTCCATAGAGAACAGGTAAATATCGGATTGACCACTGAAGTGCTGACCACTGAAAGTCACTTGGCTACCATCTGAAGAAAACCTAGGCGAATGAATCGTCACCATACTGTCATGACTGATTGTTTTCAAGATATCACCCGATTCCCGATCCAGAAAATGCAAAACATCCTGCCGGTGCGCTTTGATGCCTAAAACAAGTTGATCTTCAAAAATATCAAATCCTGATTGGAGGAAATGTAACGATTCAAAATTGGGATCTTTGCCTGTTGCCTTGATTCGTTTTTTCTTTTTTCCATAAATCGGTTTGTCATACACAGCGGGAAAACCATCCTGACTGGAAATATAGACCACATGGCGATGCCCATTCGAATCCAAATAGGATAGGGGAAAAATATTTAATCCTTCGCGAGTCAGAATCGTTTCCGATTTTGCTGCTGGATCTTCTCCCGATAGTGCAAGGGAATAAGATTGCCGCAGAGATTGATTCCATTCGTCTTGGAGGATGGTAAAAGATTTGTTTGAAATGAATGCGATTGCATCTTCGAAGGAATCATACACCCATGTATTTTCCATGAGCCAGCGGATTTTCTCGATGCCGTATTTCCCCTCATACCATCTAAGAAACGATTGGCCTTCTTTGTAAGACAAATAACCGCCTACTTGACTCAATGGTACCAATGATCCGTGGAGCAACCGGTCCCGGATCACCATATCGGATTGGGAGTCCCAACCCACAGACCACCACTCCGCCAATCCTTCGGTAAACCAATGGGGAAAAGCTGGCGGACGAGAAATATTTTTCAGTCGAACCGGATCCATGATCTTGCTGAACGTGAATACATGGGCCAATTCGTGAACCAGGACATTTCTGAAATTGGATAAATCTCCCATGTAAGGAATAACAACACGACCTTTTCTGTGTTCAAAAAATCCGCCCACACCCTCGGGAATCATCATGGGCAAAACATTGGTTTGCTGGAAATGGATATGATTGCTGTAAATGATCAATGGAACCGTATCCCGGAGGGTATGATTGAACTTTATTTCTAAATCGCTGTAAGCTTCTTCAAGAACAGCAGCCGCTATTCCGGCAATGGCTTTTTCTTCCTTATAATAAAAAATATGAAAATGGTCTGTTTTCAGAATTTGCCAATCGAATTGTTCATACTGGATTTTGTTACGGCCAAAATAAAATTGGCCCGAAAGATCATCGGGAACAATCAGGTTGAGGAGGAAAAGTAAGTGAAGTGTAGTTCGTTTAAAGACCATGAGAAAACTTACAAGGACTGAAAGATTTTGGCTAATTGATTTGTGGTCCCACTCAAACATGAGTGGGAATTTTCTTTTTTATGAATAAGTTCCGCCCCTGTTTTCAATCGATTTCAAAAAAAATAACATTCTGTGTTTCGACTTGTAGTAATCATTTTTATTGTAAATACCTTCATAGCAAAAGCAAATGCAGGCGATACGTTTATCCTTCATGGTCAGATTCAGTTTTCTGATGATGGGATGGGATACGGTGGATCCGATGTGTGGGGATATACAACATCCGAAGGTGAAGATGTTGCCATCATGGGAATTTTAGAGGGCGTTGTGTTCATCCGTGCAGAGGATATGGCCATCATTGATACAGTGCTTGGCCCCATGGGAGGCGACCCCTATTATCATCGAGATATAAAAACTTTTGACCATTATGCTTATGTCGTCAGTGAAAATACCGGAACCAACGAGGGACTTCAAATCATTGATCTGTCAGGCCTCCCTGAGAGTGTGGAACTGGTGGACACCTATTCTTATAATAACCATGTGCGGTCTCACAATATGTCTATAGATACCGCCACGGGATTTGCTTACATCTGCGCCCAAACCTATGAAGGATTTCGGGTGGTGGATATTAATGATCCTGAAAACCCAAGCGATGTGAATTTTGTTTACACAGAGACGATCCACGATGTCTTTGCCCAAAATGATTTGGTTTATGTGGCAGAAGGTTGGCGAGGAACGTTCTCAATCTACGATTTAAATGATAAATCTAATCCAGCTTTATTGGCGAGAGTATCCATACCCAATAACGGGTATGTCCATAATATTTGGCCTTCTGATGATGGAAATTTTGTTGTGACGACGGAAGAATCTGTTCCTAAAACAGTCAAAATTTGGTCTATAGAAGATTTGGATAATATTCACGTTGTGGGCGAATATTTAGGTGATAACCTGGTAGCACATAATGCCCAGGTTTTAGGCACAAGAATTTTCCTGTCCCATTACACTTATGGAATGGTTATTGTTGATTACAGTGATCCGTTTGATCCGATTGAAGCCGCTCATTTTGATACATATCCTCAGCATGATGAACCATCACCGCCTTGGCATGGGAATTGGGGTATTTTTCAATACACTGAAAACGGCTATGTTTACGGCAGTGATTTAAACGGGCTGTTTACGGTTATGATTTACCAAAAAGGGTTGGATCACGGGGTCCTTTACGGCGATGTGAATGAGGACCAAATTGTCAATGCAATGGATGTTGCCTTTTTAGTAAATGTCGTCCTGAAGGATCAAAACTTAACAGAAACTCAATGGATCCGTTCAGATTTAAATTTCGATGACACCATTGATATTTTTGATATATTTCACTTAACAGACTTGATTAGCGAGAATTAGAAATGAAAAAAATACTTATTCTCTCAACAGTTCTTTTATTATTTAGTGGCTGTATTACACTCAAATTCGATGTCCAACTTGAGACCGGGAAAAAATCCGAACCGGAAAAATTCCATGAAATTTTGAATGAAGAGTGGGAAAAGGGAATAGAACGGAGCCCGGAATGGGCTTCCCGTTTAGGAGACAATCGGTTCAACGATCAATTGAATGATGTTTCTTATGAAATTGTAATAAAGCGGCAAAGTGAAACCCGGGAATTACGCCAAAAAGTAAAAAATATTGACCGCTCAAAATTGTCTGAAAGTGATCAACTGAATTATGATCTTTATCTCCATGGTATTGAAAAACGCATTGAAGGATTTCAGTTTTTGTCCTATTTAATGCCTATAGACCAAATGGGCGGTATCCAGATCGGCTTTGCTGGCATTCATAATTATATGCCATTCAAAACGACTCAAGATTATGAAAATTATCTTTCCCGTATGCGAGCTTTTCCAACAAAAATGGATCAAACTATTGATTTGATGAAACGAGGTGTTGAGGTCAGATGGGTGCCACCGAAAATTGTTTTGAGATCTGTCCCGGAACAAATAAAAGCCCAATTTGAAAAACCGGTGGAGGAATCGCCTCTGTTTAAACCATTTCAGAATTTTCCACAATCCATACCAGAAGCAGAACAAAATCGATTCATCAATGACATGAAATCGCTGTTGAAGGATGTCGTTTATCCCGCCTATGAATCCCTTTATACCTATTTTACAGAAACGTATTTATCTGCCTGTCGGGAATCCATTGCTTGTAAGGATTTTCCAAACGGTGATGTCTATTATAAATATAAAATTAAAAGTTTTACCACCACCGATAAAACCGCCGAAGAGATTCATCAAATTGGCTTGGATGAGGTTGCCCGGATTCGGTCTGAAATGATGAAGGTTATTGAAGAAACAGAATTTGATGGATCATTTGAAGAATTTTTAACCTTTCTGCGGACGGATCCCCAATTTTATTTCACTTCTGAAGAAGAATTGCTCAATGAATACCGGGTGATTTGTAAGATGGCTGATGCGGAACTCCCCAAATTTTTCGGTCTCTTACCGAGATTACCTTACGGTGTAAAACCGATTCCCAATTACCAGGCGCCAGCCTCCCCAACAGCATATTATTATTCCGGATCCCAGGAAGCAGGGCGAGCTGGATTTTTCATGGCGAATACATACAAACTGGAAGCACGTCCAAAATATGAAATGGAAGCCCTTTCAATCCATGAGGCTGTTCCGGGACACCATCTGCAAATTACCATTGCCCAGGAGTTGGATAATATTCCAAAATTCCGTCGTTATGGTGGATACACTGCTTTTGTTGAAGGATGGGGACTCTATTCGGAGAAATTGGCAGAAGAAATGGGGTTTTATAGAGATCCTTACAGCAAGTTTGGTCAACTTACCTATGAAATGTGGCGTGCATGCAGGTTGGTTGTAGACACAGGGATGCATGCACTGGGCTGGACACGGCAGGAAGCCATTGATTTTATGTTAGCTAATACAGCAAAAACAGAAAATGATGTTACAGTGGAAATTGATCGGTATATCGCCTGGCCCGGACAAGCATTGGCTTACAAAATTGGTGAACTCAAGATTCGTGAATTGCGCGCCAAAGCAGAGAAAACCTTAGGGGACAATTTTAATATCCGCGATTTCCATGATGTAGTTTTAGGTAGCGGTGCAGTGCCGTTGAACATCCTAGAAAAACATGTGAACGCCTACATTGCCGAGACTCAATAAATCTTTTCGGAACTTTGAACTCTTTCTGATTTTCGTCTAATTTCAGGTCATGCGAGTCTATCTCCATTTAATTTTGGTATTGGGGATTCTTTCTCAATCCCTTTATGCCTGCCGGCTTTGGGCAGTATGCGCAAAATCCGGATTCACCATTCCCACACTTTCTTCCCAAGAACAATCTGTTGTATTAAACCAACTTTCTGCTTTCTATGACCAATCCGAATTTATGGCAAATGGATGGGCGCTGATGGGATACGCAGCAACGAATCCTGATTCGTTAGAACCCATTTACCGGTCTGATTCTCCCGCAACAGAAGATTCCGCAACCTACTGGAATTCCGTTTCAACATTAATGGAAAACAATGAACATACCATTGGAATCGGACATCTTAGGATTGCCACCTCCGGTACAAATTCAATTCCAAACCCTCATCCATTCCTGTTTTATCAGGCGGGTATTTCCTATTCTTTTATTCATAATGGAACGGTGGACAAAGATCTATTGGTTAACCTGATCACCAATGATGGCACAGATTTGTCCTGGCTTATAGAGCATGAACCACAGACGTTTGGCGGTGGGTCATGGCAGGATGAGGGCTGGAGCAATGTGGTTGATTCGGAGTTATTGATGCTGTTCATTATGCAAAATATTGAAGCCAGCGAATCTGTCCTTTCCGGCCTTGAATCAGCCTTATCAACCTTAGTAGCAGAGGGTGTGCCCTTTACACAATTGAATCTTATTTTTTCTAATGGATCTGACCTATATGTCTTTGGCGGCGTAAATGGGTTATTCATTTCTGAATCTGAAGAGCATTATGCTGTGATGACATTACCACCCACCGATGATGAACTAAGCTGGTCAGGAATTTCCAATGGTGATTTAGTGGTGATCAATGAAAATGGGATTACAACTTATTCTGACTTCACCCATACTGATCCAATTGATCCAATTGTACCAATTGAAGAATTCCTGGTGATGTCACCGGCTTATCCAAATCCGTTCAATGATTTTGTAACCTTTGAATTAATGACCCGTTCACATGAAAATATAACCATCGAGATCTACTCTATTTTGGGAGAGTTGGTTTATTATCGTGAGTTGAATATGCAGAATTCAGGTTTAAAGAAAGTCAGGTGGGAGGCAAAAACAGGAGTAAACCATGAAATTTCTTCCGGAACTTACCTTATAAAAGCCAGTACAAATCATGAATCAGAAACTCAAAAGATTCTTTTCATAAAATAATAATTATTCCTTAAATTCGCTGGCTTTTTCCGAAGCAAAACAAAATATTTAAACATCTCAATCGGGAGTCCTTGGTTTGGCCAAAACAAAAACTAAAAAAACCGCCAAAGAAGAAGTCAAAACAACTGCTAAAAAAACGCCAGAAAAATCTGCGCCAGACTCAGCTGCAAAGAAAAAAGTAAAACCCAGTAAAGTTTCAAGCGGGAGCATCAGTATGTATCTCGCTGAAATCGGGAAATTCAACCCGCTCCCGCCCGAAAGGGAAGTGGAATTAGCTATCCGCATCCAAGATGATGATGAAATTGCCATGAAAGAATTAGTGGAAGCTAATCTTCGCTTTGTTGTTTCTGTTGCCAAAAAATATCAAGGTAACGGACTTTCATTAGCAGACATTATCAATGAGGGGAATATGGGGCTCATTAAAGCAGCCAAACGTTTTGACCACACCCGCGGTTTCAAATTTATTTCTTATGCTGTTTGGTGGATTCGCCAATCAATTCTCCAAGCTCTGGCCGAGCAATCCCGGTTAATCCGTTTACCGCTGAACCGTGTGGGGACGATCACCAAAATCACACGAGCCGCTGAAAAACTGGAAGCAGAAGTTGAGCGTCAACCCAAAGGAGACGAAATTGGGCAGCAGCTGGAAATGAGCGGTGATGAAGTGCTCATGGCTATGCAATATTCCCGGCGCCATAGTTCTCTGAATTCACCTTTCCAGGAAGGGGAGAACAGCAGTCTTTTAGACATTATTGAAGATTCTGAAGCGGAAGAACCGGAAGCGAAAATCATGATGGAATCCATGAGTGAAGAAGTCACCGGTGCTTTGGAAACATTATCTGAACGAGAACGAGTTGTTCTGGAAATGTATTTCGGCATTAACCGTGACAGCGCTATGACCTTGAATGAAATCGGTGAAGAATTTGACCTGACTCGTGAACGTGTTCGTCAAATCAAAGAAAAAGCCATTCAACGATTACGTCACCGTTCACGAAGCAAAAACCTTCGTCGATATTTAGGATAAAATCCCAAAACAAATTAAAAGGGGCTGATTCAGCCCCTTTTTTATTTTAAGGAATCTCCTGTAAGTTTCATTCCTATGTCTCACCAAATGATCAGAGTTCAAATTGAAAATAGCATTTATGATCGACTTGTTAAAAATGCGGTGGATTATGCATTAATTAGTTTGCCCTATACTATTAATAGAATGAACCTTCGAGATTATAAATCTCGAATAACCAATATTGCTAAAGGGAAACTTTCTGAAAATTTGTTTATTTTATTTTGTGAAGAAAATGAAATTCCGGTTCAGACTGAAAAATGCCAAACACCTTTTTTTAAACCGGATAAGAGAGATTTCATTTTAGGGAGAGAAGAGTGGGATATTAAAAATAATTTTTTAAAGCATGATGACCCAGTTTTATCCAAGGATGAGTATTTAGATCTCCCCGCATTAATTCCAAACCGTGGAACTTGGGACCAATGGTCCAAAAAGAGAGACTGTCTACATGCACCTGAAACGGATTCTGTCTGTTATTTATTCTCTTTTATGAAAGGCTGGGAAGGGGATAACCCATTTTTATCCATTGATTTATCGAATGAACAAACAGCTTTTTTATCTTATTTGGTGAAATCACGTGATCAATATAAAAAACCTTATATGGAAGATTGGTTCTGGGAAAAAATGAATGAAAAAGGGAATGGCCATCCTTACAAAATTCAAATGAATTTTCACCCGGAAATGGTCATTTGTGGGATTGCCCAGAAAAAAGATTTTGACCGATTTTATAAATTAAAACCGCAATCTTTTTCAAATGGAATTTTCAAAACGCGAATCAAGAATATGGGAATTCAAATCAAAGATTTATCATCCTTTATAACATTGTATCCCAGATTGAATGAAAAAATAAAATGTGGAGTTATTTTAGACTAAGCTTTTTGAAAGGTTAAACAATAATGGTGAAACGTATTACTCACCCAAGTATGTTTATAACCGTACGGTGCAATTTGGAGATCATCCTGACACCAAAAACCTACATGATTGAATTTCAGGAATTCAGTTAAGTTTTTTGTCAAATCAAATGCCAAAGGATAATGCTTTCCTTTCTTTTTGACATTTTTGACCACGATGGTCAAATGTCCGTTCGTTTTCAACTTTTCTGCGGTTTTTTTATAAATGTCGATTAAGACTTCCAAAAAATTCGAATAATCATCCAGATTGCCGAGATCGTTTTCATTTTCAGAGTAATTGGTCTGGAGTCCTTTGGCTTTTCGTGACGCTTGGACTTCTGCTCCTTTCATATTTAGCATATCCCAATATGGGGGAGAGGTAATAATGTAATCCAACTCCGGAATTTCAAAATGTTGTATATCACGAGCGTCACCTTGAAAAATTTTCCACTGATTATTAGAATCCAAATCTGAACATCTATTCATTGCAATTTCATGAAAAAGATCGCTGAGTTCAATTCCATAGGCATTTCGCCCAAGTTGAAGGGAAGTGACTTGCGTTGTGCCGGTACCGGACATAGGGTCAAAAACAGTATCACCTTTTTGTGTGAATTTATTCAAATACATTTCAACCAAATCTTCCGGATATTTTGCCGGATGAAGGATTTCGTCTTTTGAACGAGGTTTAGGTTTGAGGATGAACCAGTTTTTTAATTGATTGGTTGATTGTTTGTTGGGTTGATGAATTGATTGGTTGATTGAGTGTTTTTGGAGATTTGAGTGTTCATCTTTTCGGAAATAAAGAGATGTCCAAGTGGTCCCATCTGGATGACAAATAATTTTTTCATCTTTCCTTGTTAAACATCCCGCCAATTGGTTTGACAGACTCCAAGCAAAGGGGACACCTTTTTCATCCATTAAATCATTGGGGATTAAAACCCACAAGAATTTTCGGTAATTCAGGTTTTGTCCATTTTTCAAAATCCATTCAATTGCAGCCGAAATAGAAATTTCACTATCTGTGAGATCGACTGCTAAAAAATCAACTGTTTCAAAAGTTGAATCATTTTGCAACTTCAAGGACAAGGATTTGGTTTTTATCAATGACCCAAATTCGTTTGATCCATACCCGAGCACATTTTGTCTTGGTTCCAGAGATGGTTTTGCAAAAAATCTAAGATTGGATTCTACTAAAGACTCCAATCCTTGGAATTGAGTAAACGACTTTTGGAATGGGAGCCACTCCTTGGGGCCCAGGTCATTAAATTTGTTTTTGATTATTGCCATAATAACTAGTTCAATAAAAATTAGAAGGACAAATATAGGTGAAAAATTGATTCATTTTGAATAAGTTTCAATTAGGTCACTCTATCATTTTGAAATAATAAATACCCCATGCGGATTGATTTTAAAAATTAACCATCTTTATTATCTTTTTCATTTTGAATGCAAGCCAAGATGTTGGGCAGGATAACGCAGATTATGATTTTCCCGGAATTTGGTTAGGTTTGAAGTTTTGGCACCCTGTCTTAGAAAAACCAGACCACCTTCCAATTTTAATGAATGTTAGAGATTCGCTAAAGACGGAACTATTAAATGGCCCATTCAATGATTATTTATCTCGGGATATTATTTACATATCTCAATACTTGGATGATCATTATTTTGTTTTAAATACAAAATGGAGTCAATTTTGAAACACGATGAAAAACCATGCTGTGATGCAGATTGCAAATGTTGCAATGAGGGGTGTTGCATATCATGTGAGCCGGGGAAGCCTTGCGCATGTGATTGCGACTGCAACTGTTGTGAGGAGGGACCTTGTTGCTGTTGCAAAGAATAATCTTCATCAACACTCTATCCTAAAAACCCCGGAATTTCCGGGGTTTTTTTATGGGAAAATGGTTAATGATATTTTGAGATTCTTCATCATAAGTTCCGGTCTAATTTTAATGAGGTAACCATGAGATTGATTTTAGTCTCTATTTTCTTTTCGTTTATTTTTGCAGCTGATGAAAACGCCCCAAAACAGCGAACGCGTGATCGTTTAGTAGATATTCACCACATCAAAATTGATGTATCTGTGGATATTAAAGGTGCCGCAGTTTACGGTCATGTAACTCACACGTTGAGCCCATTCAGCTCATCTCTCAATGAATTTTATCTCGACGCAGAGGATATGACTATCCGTCGCGTTCGTGCCAATGGAAAGGATGTCTCTTTTTCCATGGGAGACAAAAAAGTCCACATTACACTGAATCAAACCATAAGTTGGGAAGATACCATCAAGGTTCGGTTGGATTATTCAGCCAATCCGAGAAAGGGAACCTATTTTGTCAAACCGGATGAAACCTATCCAGATAAACCGCTTCAAGCCTGGACACAAGGGGAGGATACAGATAACCATCATTGGGTACCTTTATATGATTATCCCAATGATAAGGCCACTTTTGAAGTGTCACTGACTGTTGATCAGAAATTCAAAGCATTGTCCAACGGAGAATTGGTCTCCATCAAAAAACATGATGATGGAACTCATACATGGCATTGGCGGGAAAATCATCCCATGGTAGCCTATTTGATTTCTTATGTTGTAGGTGATTTGGTGAAGGTGAAAGATGAGTACAATGGAATTCCTGTGAATTATTGGGTTTATCACGATAATGAACATGAAGCGCACCGTTCTTTCGGTCTTACCCCGGATATGATGAAATATTTCGGTGA
>CAXFCD010000228.1:0-3294 GCA_964001155.1 uncultured bacterium
AAGATCGCTGGTCGCGGTGCACTGGGTGAGGGAATGTCACTATTGAGCCAAGCATTTTCATTGGCACTGTTCCAGCCAACCCAACCGTTGGCATTCACTTCGACAAAATTGTATGTTTCACCAAAAAAGTCAAAATCGAAAGGCAGGTCAATTGGCGTATCGGCAAAGAGGTCATTATGGGGAAAATTGAGTTGTGTGGCATTATTTTCTATATCTATCCATTCATACTCCATTCCCGGTTCTGCCGTTGAGGTGGTCCAATAATAATTACCGCCATCAGGGCCACCTTGCGGATTTAAAAATGGAAGACTTCCCGATTCGTTCACGTTATAATTCAACTGGGATTCCACTTCGCCGCCGTTTGAGAGTGTTACAGTTTGGTTTTCAAAATCACCGACAGATAAATTAAAATTAAGTTCTTCAGTATTAAGTTCGATTGTGGGAACTCCAAATGAAACAGTAAATGAAATTGTTTCCCCAGCACTGGTAACATTCAGCATATTGAGGCCACCATCAGCACCATTCCCATAATTGTAAAGATAACAAGCCGGGTCTGTGCCGTCATTGAGTTCTGTATGATTATAATCGGAACTATATGGCGCTAAATCAAAACTGCCGTTATTGGTAAGTGTTCCACCGGGCCGGTAACAATAAACCTCATCCGGCGGGCCACTGGCATTACCATTCCCTGCCAAGGTATTGATTCTATAAACCACGATCCCATCTCGATTCCCGGGTGTATTCACATCGTACAGCCCTTCCTTCTTTCGGTATTCAACAACAAAATATTCTGTTTCAGAATTGGGCGATGGGATTTTGTAAATTGCATTTTCCTGCTGCTGCAATGGATTAAGTGTATAAGTCCCGCTCTCAGTAATTTCAGGAAGGTCCGGCAACCAATCGCCGTATTTCCATTTCATAAAGGCACATGGATATTGTGGCGGATTGGTATTGGATTCCATCAAATCCCAACCGCCTACTGCTTGAGGAGCGCCGCCGCCGTCATAATGGTATAGATCCGGCGCGCCCAGCACATGGAAGAATTCATGGCAAAGTACACCAACATTGAAATACCAGGATTCAGATAGCATGAATAAATAGTCCCATACCTGGGCGCCATTGATTGTAACATTTTGGGTGTATAACGACCAGCGGTGTGGCCACAACAGATCAGCCCAGTCTCCCGGGCCGCCATAAATCACGAAAGAAACTGCATCCACGTAACCGTCATCATTTGCATCAATATCGTAAATGGGTGAAACTTGATCCGCAATGGAATTTAAGGCATTGGCTAAAAGTGTGTGTTCTCGTTCCGTCCTTTCTGTGCTATTTTGATACCCGTTGGGATTACTTCCGGAATAGGGCTCATAATAACTCCGGGGCTGTGGATCTTGGTAAGATGCATTAAAATCTCCGACTGTTTCCGGGAAATGGTAGGTATTCACCGTTAAGGTATTATAGGAAACTTCATAAAAATAATGTCTCATTGATGATTCATCTTCATCTGTTTGAAATACGACATCATAGTGAGACCTAGGAAAAATAAATTCAGAATCATCAGCAAACCGAATAAAAACATTGAGTTGTGAAATTGTACCGGACGTGGGCGCATCCCGGGTTTCCCGTGTAGATGCAGCATTGTGATAAAAATTCTTATTCCGCTCATAGTCTTCCACGGAAATGGCCAACCCCGGTTCCAATCCAAAAGCGGCAGGATCGCCGTGACCAACGACTAAATCTGAAAGTGTTAAGTCACCATTCAGGTCTAAATCAGCATAGTGATAAAATCCATCTACTTCATTTAAGATGATAGTGAAATCATCAGCATCATGGAGTCTCCTACCGTATTGGTCACCTGTGATAAAACAATTAATGACTTCACCATTTGGCTGTGTAATGGTTCGTGGAACATCGTTGAACCAGGTTGCGAAAAGAGCAGAAAAAGACAAAAAGATTGGTATGAATCGAATGAAAATTTTCATGTATTTAGGTGGTTTTTGTTTAAACAGGAATGGAACTTACTTAAGAAGTACCATTTTATGCGATTGGGTCGTACCATCAATCTGTAAACGATAGATGTAGGTCCCTCCACTCACTTCGTATCCGAGATCATTTCGGCCGTCCCATTGATACCGGATTACCCCGGAAGAGATTTGTCCTTGATGAAGCGATTTTACTATCTGTCCATTAATGTTATAAATGATAAGACTCCCAATGGATTCTTTCTCCAGTTCCACAACGATGGTTGTGGTTGGATTAAATGGATTGGGGTAATTTTGGTGGAGTGACATTTTTTCAGGGATCAATTCTTCCAAATTCAGCGTATTCCGGGAAACGATGATTTCATGATGTGTTTCGCTATCTGCAGAATAATGCTCAGCGGTGAAGGAATCCGTGTCCCAATCAACCAAATCATAAATAATTTCTTCAAATCCCACAGTGCCGATGGGTGTAATCCAACGTCTTAAGAAAATGAGCTGATCTGTTAGCTTATCAAAGCCAATATAATGGTAAGCCCAATCCAGGCTGTTTTCGTAGATAAAATCGGAGGTCGATGTGTAGATCAAGTACCCTTCACGATCACCACCTTCAGATATTTCAATGGATATACTTTTGTTCAAGTAGGATGTGGTAGGGCTGTGTAAATTTTCCACGCCGTTCCATTCTCCAATGAAGTCGCCCAGAATTTGGGCATGCAATGCCCCGGCTGTAATGAATACAGCGATAATTATGGATTTGATGTTGGTGATTCCCTTCATGATCGATGTCTCGGAGACATGTAATATACAAAATTTTAGGCCAATGAAGGAACCTTGTTAATATTTAATACTATATGTTACATCTATTTTAGTAATATCATTTTACGATTGAGCACACTCTCTTCAGTCTCTAATTTATATATATATATGCCAGATGGGACTTTTTGGCCCATCAAATCTCTTCCATCCCAATGAACCCTATACTGCCTTCCGTTTTCACCTGCCTCATTTTTTAAAGTATTTATCAACTGACCATTGATATTAAAAACTTTCAAAGAATACATCCTATCTTTTTCCAAAGTATAATGAATAGTTGTAATGGGATTAAACGGATTAGGGAAATTTTGGCTTAAGGTAAATTCATCCGGTAAAATGTCTTTTTGTAGGGCAACCGTCTCACCACAGTTCCCGGCCACAGCGCCTAATATTCCGCCTGTATTTGACCCGGTTCTGCAAACCGACGTTTCCTCCAGTGTATAATCAAAATTGAACGGATCACAAAATTCAGGATTTTCATCCAGGATGCCCGAACCGA
>CAXFCD010000229.1:0-2218 GCA_964001155.1 uncultured bacterium
ATTATTTTGGTCATTTGGTTTTATCCTTTTTATTGGATTGACATTTTGGTGTGAATGGCCATTATTTAAAAAATCATTTATTGAAAATCCTAACATTCAAGATAACACAGGTGAGATAAATAAGGACTCCCAGTTACAACCACCAAGTTGGATTGACAGGCTCGTCTGGCTGTCTTTAGCTGCGGGCGGTTCTGTTATCTTGTTATCCGTCACGAATAAATTGTGTCAGGATGTGGCGGTATTGCCATTTCTTTGGGTAGTACCGTTAAGTTTGTATTTGATCACCTTTATTATTTGTTTTGAAAGAGATGTATGGTATCAGCGACAAATTTGGTTTCCATTTTTATGTTTAAGTGTTGGTTTGCTGGCTTATTTACTGTTTAAAGAATATGATAAAATTGAAATCTCTATTTCGGTACAGGTCATCATTTATTGCGCTGCATTATTCGGATGCTGTATGGTTTGCCACGGGGAAATCGTCCGCCGACGGCCACCTCGGATAGATTTAACCCTTTTCTATGTCTATATTGCCATCGGTGGCGCCCTGGGCGGTGTATTTGTGAATTTCATTGCACCAGTGTTGTTTGGTGGATATTGGGAATTGCATGCAGGATTATTGTTTGTGGCCGGATCAGCAATGATCGCTCCTATTATGCATAGTCATGAAAAAGTGGGTTTTCAGTTCCGTGGGAAATTGATTCAGATAAAACGGCAATTTGTATTAATGGCAGGATGTCTATATCTTGGAATCTTGATTTGGATATTGGGAAGAAATATTTTCCTCCTTCAAGGTCCGTCGATTTTTAATTCAAGAAATTTTTTCGGTATACTCCATGTTTTTGAATATGATAAAGGGACAGAAGACCATTACCGATTATTGCAGCACGGTGGTGTAAGCCATGGAATTCAATGGATGAATGAAGAAGATATTCACCAACCCACAACCTACTATGGAACATGTTCAGGCGCTGCCTTGTCCATTAATCGTTTTCCTTCAGAGAATCCTCTTAAAATTGGTGCCGTCGGTTTAGGTATTGGGACCATTGCTACCTATGGAGAAGAGAAAGATGTGTTTCGATTTTATGAGATCAATCCTGATGTGGAACGTGTTGCCCGGGAGTATTTTACATTTATTGAGAATAGTGATGCAGAAATTGAAGTCATCATTGGAGATGCACGTCAAACCATGAAACAGGAGTTGGATTCCACCGGTTCTCAGGAATATGATGCAATTCTGGTGGATGCCTTTACAGGAGAATCCATTCCCACCCATCTGCTGACTCAGGAAGCTTTTGATCTGTATTGGCAGCATTTAAAAGAAGATGGCATCCTTGCGTTTCATATCAGTAACAGTCATTTTAATCTATCGGATGTTCTTCGGCAATTAGCTATCTATGCAAATAAAGAAGCAATTTTTATCCCTGATAATGGTGAGTGTAATGTGTATAGCGAAAAAAATAATTGGGTCCTTGTCACTGATAATCAGAATTTTCTCAAAGATAGTGTTGTGCATGCCGCCCAGGAGGAATGGAAACAGAATTCAAAACCCATCCTGTGGACAGATGATTTCAATAATTTATTCGAAATTTTGAAATGGTAAGATCTGAATTTTCAATTTAATTGTCAAATAATCATCATTTTCAGTGTTAAGGATAAGCAGTAGATTTGAGAACATATTTTCTAATTTATTTAATCGAAAGATAAATATGAAACTTATTATCATTATTCCATTCATAACGCTGCTCCTTGGCAATGAAATTCAACAAGAAAAAGTCGCCATAAATGCGGAGCATATTGTAGACATTTTGAAAGACTGTCCAACCTTGGTGCCAAATGTCCAGTCAGATATTGTGGTTTCTATTCCATCAATAAAAGGTTCCTTAAAATCTTTCCATATGTTTTATTCACCTGTGATGCCACCATCCTTAATTAAAAAATATCCGGACATTCGGACCTACACTGGGATGGCTATTGAAAATCCAAACGAGCGCCTAAGTATTACCGTCAGTAATGGGGAAATAAAAGGAATGATATTGGGAAATGATGGTACCGTTTTTATTGATCCTGTTGAAAGCAATCCGAACTTCTATCGAATTTCTCAAACAGAAAAAGGCATATCCGAATTGCCCGAAATTTCCCAATGTGGTTTCGGTGATAGTATCATAAGAGAAGATGGGCGGGAAACTCAAAGCACAAGAAATTTTCCATCCTGCGTCGG
>CAXFCD010000230.1:0-13004 GCA_964001155.1 uncultured bacterium
GTACGAGAGGACCGAAGTGGACGAATCTCTGGTGTACCAGTTGTTCCGTCAGGGGCAGTGCTGGGTAGCTATATTCGGACAGGATAAGCGCTGAAAGCATATAAGCGCGAAACCCACCTTAAGATTAGATTTCCCTACCTTTTTGGTAATAAGGCTCGTTGGAGACTACAACGTTGATAGGCCACAGGTGTAAGTGCAGTAATGCATTCAGCCGAGTGGTACTAATTAGCCGAACGGCTTTATCAAGCTTTTATTCTTGAATATGAATTTGGCCCAATTTCCAAAAATTTTTTCCGGTGGCTATAGCGTAGGGGAAACACCCGATCCCATCCCGAACTCGGTAGTTAAGCCCTTCAGCGCCAATGGTACTGCGCGGGAGACCAGCGTGGGAGAGTAGGACGTTGCCGGGAACATTTCAAAAGCCTCGAATTTTATCGGGGCTTTTCTGTTTATACAAATGTGACCGATCACACATTGCTCCTTTTTTACTTTGTTTCCGTCGAGAAACATTTGGTAAATTGAACCAAGAAAGGTCCGTTACCTATGAAACAAATAAAAGCAACAATTCTGTTACTCTTTTTATCCTTGGGATTTCTACATCCCGTAAAAGCACAAAATGTTACGTTGTCAGGAGATATTTTCGAATATGCAACCTATTACGTCAATAGTTTTGATTTGAATACCGGCGCAACCAATGTCCAAATATTCCGGTATCAACTGCAATCAGACGAATATCCTGTACCAGTTAAAATTTGGTTTCGAACATCCATGTTGTCTCCTGCTTTAGGTATTAACGCCCAAACGACTATCATTGAGATAGAAACAGCTCCATTCGAATTACAAGCGGCAGTCATTTTAGATAACAGGGATATTTCTTCTGAAACGTCTATCATTTATGATATGGCATCTCCCCCAAACAGTATCGAACTGTCCGGACAAGTGTTGGAAAGTTTGGATCCCACCCAAGCAGATGCTATCCTGCAAAGTGTTTTAACAACCGGTAGAATTGCGGATGGTGATTATACATTTGAAGTCCAGATTAAATCTGAGAGTGGCCAAGTTTTAGCATCAGATTCAAAAACGATTGTTGTACAATCACCTGTTTCAATTAATCTAGAATCTCCTGGCGGTGTTTTGACAGATATCCTGGATAATGTTATTTATACCACATTCCCAATTTTTCAATGGTTCTCTCAACCGTGTAGTGGCTGTGACTCTTATATCCGCGTAGCCGAATATGATTCTGAGGTGCACAGTTCTTTAGAAGACGCCATGGATGATCAACGAGTCTTACCCTTTGATCAAACCGAGGATTGGTATGCCGTTGACCAAGCCAACAGTTTCCAGTATCCTTTCAGTGGTGCTTATCCTTTGGAGGAAGGCAAATCCTATGTTTGGCAAGTGATGATGAGTTTGCCCACAACCACCGGAAGTGAAGAAATGACATCCTCTATCTTTGCTTTCAGGATTGGAGTTGCAGGAACTGTTGAAACCAGCAGTGGAACCACCAGTCCAATCATGATGGCACTTCAGCAGGCGTTGGGAGATGACCAATTCAATGCATTATTCGGTCCGGGAAATGAATTACAAAATTATAACTCAACTGGCCAGTTAGAGATCAACGGTATAAACGTAGATGAAGCCAGTGTCAATTATTTACTCAACCAGATTATGAGTAATACCTATCAAGTCCAATCCATAAGGGTAGAATGATGAAAGTGTTTAGATTTGTCATTTTATCCGTTTTTGTATTGTCTTTAGCATTTGCAAACAAGATTGCTGTAGCCACTAAGGTAAAGGGCTTTGTTGAAATCATGGCCGCTGGAACAGAAGAATTTATAAACTTGAAAGCCGGGACAATTCTTTCCGATGGTGATAAAATCAGGACGGGACGATCTGGCTTTGCAGCCATAATTTTTATTGATGATAAATCAACCCTGAAGCTGAAGGGTGATTCAGAAGCAGTCATTACCGGTCAACGATCTGCAGCCAGTATCTCCAAAAAAATTAATATGGATCAAGGAACAGTCCGGGCAACTATCAAAAAACAGAATGTGGATTTTGTGATCCAAACTCCCACTTCTGTTGCATCGGTTAAAGGTACAGATTTTTGGATGGTGTCTGATCCGGTTGCCGGCGACCAATTGATTGGGCTTGAAGGAGTCATCAATCTGGTAAACAGCGAAACCGGGCAAGAAGTTGATGTATCTGGCGGGATGTCCGGTACATCTACCCCTGATGGGAATTTGGGTGTGAGTGAGACTGATCCCGGTTCTATCCCCGATGATCCCAGTGACGAAGCTGAAGGCCCATCGCAAATTCGGATTTATTTAGAGGGTCCGAACGGTGAACAAAAAGTCATGGTTATTGAATATCAATAATCTTTTTCCTTCGCCCTAAAATCCAATAAACTTCCCCCTATGCGAAAGCGCACTTTACGGAAAGGATTTCTGGCGTTATCCCTTTATGTGGTCGGATGGGTTTTTCCCCAAGCGAATCATCTATACTTCCACGAAAACCCAACACATGTTTATGTGGGAGAGGAAGTTATGATTTCTCAACTCATGTTTACAGACGAGCCCATCGCTTACGGTATGCTGTTTTTCCGAGATAAAGGTGAAATGAGCTATCAGGAAGTTCGAATGCATTATGAAGGAGGAAAATGGGTCGGCATTATTCCAGCCCATCGGGTGAACGACGCAGGATTGGAATATGTCACTGTTTTAACAACAAGAGATGGTGGACGCATCGCACTGCCCTTAACCTCAAATCCTTTTGACACTCCTTTGCAAATCAGAGTTACCCATCCTGTCATACAAGACCCGATCGACACTCATGTCAGTGGTCAAAAGAAGAGAAAAACAGAAACAGGAAGTGATTTCGTAGATGCGGATATTTTAATCTTGTCACCTGAAGATGGTTCCATGAATCGCCCCGATGAAATTGTCATTTCCGCATCCCTATTCAACGCACCCAATGTGGACCAGTCCACCATGCAAATCATAATGGACGGGGAAGATTTGACTGAACAGGCCATAATATTTGGAGATGTTTTATCCTTAGTTCTGGAAGAGGAATTGGATGTAGGTCTACATTCTGTTTCTCTTCGTTTTAAGACAACCTATGGTATTGATGTTATGCCGGTTGAATGGTCCTTTAATGTAAATAAAGGGATGCAAAATGTTACGCAATCTTTTATTTACAAAGGTTCACTTAATGCCAAGAGTTCATCCAGCACAGCATCTTCCGTGTCAATTGATGAACGAGAAAATTCCGGTAAACTGGATGGTGAATTGAGTTGGATCAAAGCACGATATTCCTTTCGCAATTCCAGCAGGGAATCTGTCTTGGCGCAACCGTTAAATCGTTCCACGCTTTCTCTACAAATCACTGATTATCTAAAAGTGGAAAACGGCGATGTATATCCTTCTGTTTCGCCCTATGTGTTGGATGGGAAACGCGTTGACGGACGTCATATTCATGCCAATGTCAATTATGATGTTGATGTATGGAGATGGAATTTGAATGGTTCTTTTGAATTCCAGTCTGTGATAGGGAAATTCGCGAGAGACGTCCAATATCAAACCGGAATTGATCGAGCTTACGAATTATTGACTGACGATACAAAATTTGATTCGGAGGGGAACAGAATTTTTAAAATCAGCCGGACTGGATATACCTTTCCCCAAGATGTGATTGCAACACGGATCGGTTTTTCTCTTTTTAACAAGTACAGGGGTGGATTTCATTTTCTTAAAGCAAAAGACGAATTTGAAAAAATCAACCTCACAGCGCCCGGCACCAGTTTATTTACCGTTGATACCACTGTGTTGGGAGATAGTGTTGCTCAGTACTATACATTGGCACAGCTAAAAGATACATTAAGGGCTTTGGGAGATTCGGTAATAGTAAAGAGCCAAAATTGGGAAGATGGCAATCCGGAAGAAAATTTAGTCATGGGTTGGGATTTTGAAGCGGCAATGGATAACCGAAAACTCTTGTTTCAAGCCGGTTGGAATATGAGCTATACAAATTCCAATATATGGGCCGGGATCGCGAATAAAGATTCACTCGACCTAATGATGGACACACTGAGCGATGGTATGATCATGGAGCAATACGATGTTACAGATATTGGAGATAGAATTGAAACATACGAGGACATTTTTACCATTCATCCATTGTATATGACACCCATTGCTCCCATTGATCCCCTTGTGGCTCAAAAAAGTGTTTTCAGAGCTTTTGTGAATATGCCAGGTGCTGCTTATTACTTAAGAGTAAAGGGTAGTTATGCATACAATAATCTTTTGATAGAGTATAAACAGTTAGGCTCGGAATACCAAAGTTTTGGTAATCCTTACCTCACAACGAATATCCGGGAATTCACTGTCAATGATCGTTTATCGTTATTGGGACGAAGACTCATGATTGTGGCCGGTTATAAATACAGGGATAATAATTTATCGGAGACCGTGGCCAATCCTGTGGCAACAAAAACATTTTCTTTTAATACAACTTTGGTTCCTGGGCCAGGGGCACCCTCCATCATCATGAATATCCAATCCATCGGTAGGACAAATGGCGTAGATTCCTTGGATACAGATCAATATGGAAATTATTTAGGAGACAACCGGGAAGATTCCCAGGCATTGAATATAATGGGATCGGTGAATCTCCCTGGGAATTTTGGTAATATGAGTACCACAACATCAATTAATGTTAACACCATTACTTACAGTGATAATCTGGCTTCGGAAAGGCGGAGTGATTTTCTTTTTCAAAAATCGGAAACGCAATCCTTATCCGTCACGGTGTCTACACGATTTCAATTTCCGTTAAAAACAGCCACGACCTTTAACCGCACGCAACTGTTTATTCCTTACATGGATGCAGATAATAATCCATATACCAGTGAAAGCGCTTGGACCTCCTTAAGTACTAATGCTCAATATTCATTGTTTAAAAATAAGGTACGGATTCGGGGTGGACTGGATTACATGACCAATGGTGAATCCGGTGATTTGGCCACTAGACTTTATGGCGGAAAATTTGGTGCAGATTGGGATATTATAAATAAATTAACACTCAGTTTAAATAGTTCAAGTCGAATGAATAATATCGGCAGTTACAAATCAGATGAAATTGATAATGACGACGATGGTAAAACGGATGAACTATTTGAGAATTTTACCGTCAATAGTTCCGGATTTAATTTGAGTTTAGGATACAGATTTTGATAGAAAGAATCATAAAATTTTTTCAATCCCATGTGGTGGATTTAAGCCTAACCATTGGCGCAATTCTGATCACTTGTTTGCTGCATTGGCTCGGCGTATTTGATTTTCTCGAACTCAAGACCTATGATTATCGCTTCCACACAGTTCGCGGTCCCCTGACGGGTTGGCGTGCCAGCGATTCAACAATTATTGATATGGGAACGGATGTGGTTTTAGTGGAAGTGGATGACGAAGCTTGGCGAATTCTGAAAGATAAAAAAGTTCCCTGGCCGTATCCCCGTGGTGATATTTGGGCCCGTGCTGTGGATAATTTATCTCAGGCCGGCGCCAAGGTGATTGCTTTCGATATTCAATTTGATTCTCCTGATGCTCGCAGCGAGTATTTAAGAAGCGTTAGTGGAAATCTACCCTCCGAATTCATGCAATATCTGCCGGGACATGGTGATATTATTTTGGCTGAGTCCATCAAAAATGCCCAGGAGAATGGCACCAAAGTTATCATGGATGTTAAAATGGTCAGGGAGCCAACCCGGATTCCTCCAACCTATATAGCATATCCTGTACCGGAGATCATGGATGTAAATCCTGAAACAGGGCTTATTAATGATATGTTGGACATAGACGGATTTTCCCGCCAATACAGTATCGCTGGTTATATGGAACACGAACCTGATATAGCATATCTTACTTTAGGCATGAAATGTGTGAAAGCATTCTTAAACATTTCGGATGATGCGGTTCCTTCCTATGATGCACAAAATTTGAATTGGGAGTTTGGACCTTTAAATATTACCTCTTACGGCCGCACCAATAATTTTCTGGTCAATTATTATGGTCCCCCATCCGGATATAAAATGCCTGGCCGTCACGATTTAAAACCTTGGGGAACATTCCCGAGATTTTCATTATCACAAATATTGGATACACAGGATTACGATTTGCCTGAAGATTTGGATTGGATGAGCCAATTCCTTCCGGGCCAAATTCCTGATTGGGTCATGGCGATCGAAGATGAGAATGAAAGAAATGAAATGATGTCCATGTTGGGAATAGGTTCGGATTTTGACATTACTCAATCGCCATTTTATAATAAGATAGTCATCCTGGGTGTAAATGTGGAAGTTATTCACGATGTTAAATCCACGCCATTTTATAATTATTTGCACCTGAGTCAATTAACACCCGGGATGGAAACTCATGCCAATGCTATCCAAACAATTCTTCATGATAATTACATAAAGGTTTTTGGTGGAAAAACCACCCGTTATATGGTGGAAGGGTCACCCTACCCATTGGCTAATTTCTTGTTGATATTTGGATTGTGTGCCATTGCCTATATACTCTTAACCAAAATTGAATTGCACCCAATCATTGCAGGTGTGATTATTTTTTCAGAAGGATTATTTTACTACGCATTTGCCATGGGGATGTTTGCCAACGATTATTGGTGGTTTTGGAAATCCACGGCAGCAAACTTTCTGCCGGATGCGCTTCATAGCAGATTCTATGATTATTTACAGGTGGAATTACCCGGACCCGGCGAATCTTATATAATGCCTATTGTTGCGCCTATTGCCGGACTAATGTTTACCTACGCCAGCAATATTATATTCCAATTTCTTCATGAACAAAAGGATAAGAAATTTTTAAGAGAGACATTTGGAACCTATATCGCCCCGAAAGTTTTGGATAAGATGTATGAGGAAAAACAAGCACCAAAATTGGGTGGTGTGGAAGGATATCATACCGCATTTTTCTCTGATATCCAAAATTTCTCAACATTTTCAGAGGCGTTGGAACCAGAGCGAATGGTAGCCTTAATGAATGAATATTTGACTGTCATGTCAAAGGTGATTTTAGATCATGAAGGGACCTTGGATAAATACATCGGTGATGCCATTGTGGCATTTTACGGTGCGCCTGCTCCGGTGGAAGATCATGAATTAAAGTCCTGTAAAACTGCTTTAGCTATGCAAGATGCCTTGGATGATCTCAGGGAGAAATGGAAATCTGAAGGAGATTGGCCGAATATTGTGTATTCTATGCAGCATCGCATTGGACTCAATAGCGGGAAAATGGTCACAGGAAATATGGGATCGGAAATGCGAATGAATTATACCATGATGGGCGATACAGTGAATCTTGCTGCCCGATTGGAATCCTCCGCAAAACAATATGGTGTTTACAATTTTGTGGGGGAAAATATATATGAATCTGCCAAGGGTGAATACATGTTCCGTTTCCTGGATTTCGTTCAGGTGAAAGGGAAAAACATCCCAGTAAAGGTTTATGAATTAGTTTCAGCCAAAGACACTGCAGATAATGATACCGTCAATCTGGTGAAAACCTTTGAAGAGGGGCTGGATTATTATTACCAACAGAATTGGGACAAAGCCATTGCCGCATTCCAAAAAGCGGATAGTATGGAAGATCACTTTACCTCCCGGAATACAACGCCTTCTGCAGTTTATATCCAAAGATGCGAAATGTTTAAAGATAACCCTCCCGGCAAAGATTGGGATGGCGTTTGGACAATGACATCAAAATAAGATGGGACTCACGATTCATTGGAAATTGGCTTTTGATAGTTCAAAGGAATCCTTGGAAAAAGCGCTCCAACCCGTTTGTTGAACAGTTATAATACCCTCATTGCTTCATTTTCTGATGAGTTGGAAAAAGAGGGTGTAGAGTTTGATGGGGAAGCCCCGGAATATATTAAGTGACGGAAAAACAGGTTGAATTAAAAATTCAAAATAAAATATTCTAGATACGAACTGGAACTTTTCCGATTCCATTCGTTTCATCTGTAATTTTCACCCCTTCATTTTATGCAAAATTCACGCGGAAATATCCTTTGGATCGACGACGAGATCCACCATTTAAAACCCCATATTTTATTTTTGGAAGATAAAGGCTATTCCTTGTCCCAAGCCGCCAATGGCCAGGACGGGATTGCTCTATCTGAACAGAATGATTTTGACCTGATTCTCCTGGATCAATCCATGCCTGGGATGGATGGACTCCAAACCTTGGCAGAATTGAAAAAGATTCGGTCCTCCATGCCGGTGATCATGATTACCAAAACAGAGGACGAATGGCTCATGGATGAAGCAATTACAGGACAGGTTGAACAATTCTTGATCAAACCGGTGAATCCCAGCCAAATCTTCATGGCCTGTAAACAAACGCTGGAACAAATCAAACTCCGTGAAGAAAAAGCTACTAGCGATTATTTGAAAGAATTCCAGGAAATTGATGCACGCTTACGGGATGACCTGACTCCGGATGACTGGTGGGATCTCTATGATCGTTTGGTAGGATGGCAGCTTAAATTCGATAAATACAAAGATACAGGGTTGGGCTCAATTCTGGAAGAACAAATCCAGACCTGCAATCGGGAATTTGTCCATTTTATTGAATCGAATTATGAAGGTTGGATAAATTCCAATTCCCGTCCTGTTCTTTCAAACGATGTGGTTCCCAATTTCATAAAACCTGTATTAGATCGTGGGGAAAAGGTATGTCTCTTAGTTGTAGATTGCATGCGCCACGACCACTTCAAATCCATGATGCCGCTATTGGAACCGTTTTTTAATATTGAGTACAATTATAAATTTTCTTTATTGCCCACGGCTACACCCTATTCCAGAAATGCCATCTTTTGCGGTATGTTTCCCGATGACATGGTGAAAAAGTATCCACAGCAATCGCAAGATATGGAATCCA
Organism: uncultured bacterium; assembly: GCA_964001155.1. Taxonomy (GTDB): domain Bacteria; phylum Fidelibacterota; class Marinisomatia; order Marinisomatales; family UBA1611; genus CAXFCD01. The sequence continues at coordinate 8,967 of CAXFCD010000230.1, forward strand.
ATGCTCCCAGTTTAAACCAACATGAAAAACAATTCTTAATTGATCAATTAAAAAAGATGGGGTTGGGTGATAAACGAATTCATTACCATAAAATTTGGGCCGTGGAAGAAGGTAAAAAATTCCAAAATCGAATAAAAGATTATATCCAGCAGGACGTTTTAGCTCTTGTGGTGAATTTTGTAGATATTCTGGCTCATAAAAGTTCCCAAATGGATGTGCTGAAAGAAATGGTTCCGGACGAGTCCGGTTATCGTACAGCCGTCAAATCCTGGCTGGAGCATTCCTGGTTGCTGCAAGTGTTGAAAAAACTAAGTGAAAATAATTTTACCGTGATTATGACAAGCGATCATGGGAGTATTCGTGTTCAACATGATGTTATGGTGGCGGCTGACCGGGAAGCATCTTCCGGTGTTCGGTACAAATTTGGACGGAATTTGAACACCAAAGAGAAAAATGCATTGCAGATCAAGGAACCGGACAAATACCGACTTCCGGCTTTTGGACCGCAACCCAGTTACTTGATTGCGAAAGATGACATTTATTTTGTGTATCCGAACCAAGCACACAAATATCAAGCTAAATTCAAAAATTCATTCCAACACGGCGGTATTTCCATGGAAGAAATGATGGTGCCGGTGGCTGTTATGAAAGGACGCGGATGATGGTGATTGAATGTCATTCTGTTGAAGAGACCCAATCCTTTGCGGCAAAACTATCTCAAAAATTACCGGTGGGGTCTGTAGTGGCGTTGATTGGAAATTTAGGAACGGGGAAAACCACATTTACCCAAGGGTTTGCAAAAGGGTTAGGTATCAATGAACATGTGGGTTCGCCTACTTTTAAACTGGTCTCTGAATATGAAGGCGATCCGCACAAGCTTTATCATATTGATTGTTACCGATTAGAAAATTCTACTGATTTTTTAAACATTGGCGGCGAAGCATTTTTAGCACCGGAGACTGGCGTCACCTTAATGGAATGGGCAGAAATCATTGGAGATATTTTACCGGAAGAAACCATGACGATCCGATTTTCAAGAATAGAAGGAAAACCGGAAAGTCGTCAGATAAAAGTGGAGGGAATAGATGGAAAACGTTAAATCCTTTCTGGCCATAGAAACTTCTTCCACCATTTGTGGGGCAGCCCTGGTTAAAGGTGCTGAGTTGCTAAGTTTGATTGAAGAACCTGCCCAGAGGAAGCATGCGGAAATTCTACCCTCTTTTGTTCAAAAAGTGTTGGAAAAAGCGGAAACATCTTTGGCAGAATGCAATGCGATCGCAGTCAGCATCGGCCCCGGTTCATTCACCGGTTTAAGGGTCGGCTTGGGCTTTGCGAAAGGATTAGCCTATGCCCATGATCTTCCAATCATTCCGGTCCCTACAATTGCTGCGTTGGCTTTTGGATTAAAAGATGAACAACCCACTAAAGGCATTGCCTATTCCCATTCAACCAAAGTTTTCTATCAAAAATTCGATTGGGAAAATTCAATTCCAATTCCAAAAGCTAAACCGGAAGTGGATGAATTTGATGCCTTCAAGGAAAAACTCCTTTCAGAAAAGCCAATCTTTCAGTGGAATTGTGAAGCGTTATTACCAACGGACAATACGTTTTTATCGGGTGTTCCATCCGCTGAGCATGTTGGAAAATTAGGTGCCATCAAGTTTGATGAATGGCAGGCCGAGAATCCCTTTGAGTTGGTTCCGGAATACATCGCACCTTTCCAGGTCAAGACCAAGGTATGAACATCCGCAGGGGCGAGCCATTTGACCTTGAGCAAATTTATACGGTAGAAAAACGAGCATTCCCCGCTACACCCTGGACAAGGGACATGCTCCATCAGGAACTCTTTCAACAAAATGATCGCAGAACTTGGGTTATGGATTTGGAAGGGGAAATCATTGGATATTGTATGCTTCGTTTTGGTCCGGAGGAAATCCATTTGATCAACATGGCAGTGGATCCAACCCATCAAAAACAAGGAATTGGATCAAAATTACTTGAGCATATTTTAAACAAAATTCCCCCGAAAACATCCGTATTTTTAGAAGTGGAAAGGGGTAATTTCCCCGCCATCAATCTTTACATAAAATCAGGTTTTGAAGAGATTGGGATCAGAGAGAATTACTATCATACCGGTGGCGATGCTATCGTCATGCGGTTGAAAGTTTAAAAGGAGTTTTAATAGCTTAAATCACGAAGGAACAGGAAGAATAATTAGCAAATAATCCAGTAATTACGTTTTACATAATTACTCAATATGTTCAATTGATTCGATAATCTCCTGTTTCTGCCAACTGATTTATTAAAAACAGCATTAACAATGTCTTGGTTTAAAAGAAAAGATAAAAAATTTAAAGACCCGGATAAGAAATCCATTCCGGATGGTTTGTGGGATAAATGTCCAACCTGTACGGAAATATTATATCGTCCAGAATTGGATAAAAATTTATCTGTCTGCCACCATTGTAATCACCATTTCCGTGTAGCGCCCCAAGTTTATGTGGATTTACTATTAGATAAAGGAACCGAAAATCAATTATTTAAGGGATTAGAATCCAAAGATTTTCTGAAATTTAAAGCAGGGAAAAAATATACTGACCAAATCACAGCGGCGAAAATCAAAACAGGTGAGAAGGATGCCATCAAGGTTTATGAAGGGAAAATGAATGGCAGTTCGATTATTTTGGCTATTATGAATTTCCGGTTTATTGGAGGCAGTATGGGCTCTGTGGTGGGAGAAGCGGTCTCTCGCGGCATTCAAAAGGCGGATGAATTAAAGGTCCCGTTTTTGTTGATTTGTGCTTCTGGCGGCGCTCGGATGCAGGAAGGGGCGATTTCTCTCATGCAGTTAGCCAAAACCAGCACACAACTCGCCAAGTTCGCAAAAAACGGTGGACTCTATATTCCGATTTTAACCGACCCAACCACAGGAGGCGTGACGGCAAGTTATGGTATGCTGGGTGACGTCATTCTCGCCGAACCCGGCGCATTGATTGGTTTTGCAGGACCGAGGGTGATCAAACAAACCATTGGCCAAGATTTACCCAAAGGATTCCAGCGGTCCGAATTTTTATTGGAAAAAGGGTTTGTGGATCACATTGTTTCTCGGAAAGAAATGAAAGAAAAAATATCCACCGTGATTTCTTTACTACATGGGTAAACCCAAAATTCTCATATCAAATGACGACGGCATTTTTGCGCCCGGGATTCGTGCTCTGTGGGAAGCCATGTCCGAAATTGGTGACCCCATTGTCGTAGCTCCCGATACAGAAAGAAGCGCTGTGGGTCATGCCATCACTTTAACTGATCCACTACGCGTGGTGCCGGTTCATCGTTCCGGTGGATTCGAAGGATTAGCTGTCTCAGGCACACCGGCAGATTGTGCTAAGATCGCCATTAAATCCATTTTAGATGAAAAACCGGATCTGATGATTTCCGGGATTAATTCCGGTTCAAACATTGGTACAAATTTGATTTACTCCGGGACGATCTCCGCCGCTACAGAAGGCACTATGTTGGGCATTCCTTCCATCGCCATCAGTTTAGACAGTTACAAATCGGACGAATACCGCGGTGCAAAAAAAGCTGCCATTGATATTGCTGAAAATGTTTTAACCCACGGCGTACCAAAAGGGACCTTAATGAATGTGAATGTGCCGTACTGCCCGCCTGAAGAGATCAAAGGTATGAAAATGACGCGGCAAGGAAACCAATATTTCAAAGATCAATTTGAGAAACGAGAAGACCCTCGCGGCAGAACCTACTATTGGATGAAAGGAAACGTTGTTGATAAGGATGAAGATTTAATTTTCGATAGTAAAGCCATCCGAGAAAAATATATCAGTATTACGCCGATTCAATTTGACATGACGAACGAACGTGCAATCATTGATTTAAAAGATAGATTTGAGCATGAGTAATATCCATAAACACGGTGTTGTGATTTTGGATTTTGGCTCGCAATATACCCAGTTGATAGCCCGCCGTGTTCGTGAACAAAATGTATATTCCGAAATATTACCACCGGAAACATCCTTA
>CAXFCD010000231.1:0-5420 GCA_964001155.1 uncultured bacterium
TACTGCACAGGAGGGCGTTGAAATTTCCGGATATTGGAATGCATCCAACCAAAGGTTGATCGTGAGTGTTCCCGTGGATAATGATGAAACATTGCCGGGAGGTGGTGTCCAACTTCAATCATCCTTTGGAGGAAGTTATGCTGATTTAAGTGATACCTTTTTGATTGAAGAAAGTAATTTGGGAACAGAAAAAATTATTTCAGCCTCGGCAGATGATTTTGAAGGGATTGCCGATTTTGTTGAGGATGGAAACGCCACTTTCCAAGCCCTCCTCTGGGATAAGGCGGGGAACACAACCACAGGAACCGTAAGTACAACTACCATTCATATTGATGAAACATTACCCACTTTATCTGAGATTTCCCTTTATTCAGATAACGAGCTGGATTCAACTTGGGCGAAAATATCCGACCAAGTTTCACTGAATTTTTCCAGCAGTGAAGGCCTGGCGTCCGCCAACGCAGTATTGGCGTTGGATTCTTTAACCGGCACAGGAACCAATTCGGGGTTAACATGGACCATCACAAAAACAGTAACAGTTGCAGATGCTGAGGATACTATTTTATTTAATATATCTTTCTTGGATACAGCTGGAAATGCAGGCGAACCGGTGACATCCACCAGCGATGGCAGTTTTTTGATCCTGGATAAAACAACCCCAACAGTTGCAAACTTGTTGGAAGGGAATGATGGATTAGATATTGACTATTACAACAAGTCGGACTCAATCACCTTGTATTGGAATTCCTTTGATTCACTGGCTGGTGTGAGGGACGGATATGTTGCCTTGGGAACGGACTCAAATTCAACTGATATTGTAAACTGGACACTCACACCTCATGATTCACTTGCGGGCTTAGGTGGGCTGAATCTGGCTAATGACGGGATTTATTTCGGTGGTGTGTTTATCCGGGATTCAGCGGGAAATCACTCTGACACCATTTGGGGCAACAGCATTTATATTGATATCCAAGATCCGGATACAGGATCCATCATGGATGCTTATTGGGTTATGGATCTGGATTATACTTCTGATTCCACACGCCTCAGTTACATTTGGTCAAACTTTACCGACAATACTGAGATTGATTATTTTGAACTGGCCATTGGAACGGGCGAAGATACAACCAATGTGTTAGATTGGGTACAGACAGACAGCACCGACAGCATGACCATCACCGGTTTAAACTTGGTAAGGGACACATTATATTATACTTATATCAGGGCCACGGATTTAGCAACAAATCAATCCATAACTACCAGAACCGATGGCATATATTTTGACGATACTTTTCCTGTTGTGAATAAAATCACGCCGGATGTGATTGCCGACTCTGCAGGGTTTTTATCTGTATTAAATCAGGATACACTCACCATCAAATTCAACCGTCCCATTTATGTATATGACTTGTCTGTGAAATCGGTTGTTGATACAAATTTTACTGTATCTCATGACTATGGCGATTCAGTGGTGACCGTTATTTGGACTGACACCTTGGCCAGTTATGATACATTGACTATTATCATAGATAGCGCAGTGGCTTATAATACACTTTGGGTGACCGACACGCTTCAGTTTTTCAGCAAACTTTGGGCGGATTTGAATGATGATTATGACATTACCGTGGATGATATTTTGGTATTTAACCAAACATGGCCGGAAACTGATCTTGGGCCCTTTAATGATGATCCGCCCCATGTTCGTCCCATACCGGATGGGGAAGCCAATTTGACAGATTTGGCAGCTTTTGGGAAAATGTGGCACTGGCGTTTTTTCAACCTGGATTTTGATACATCACTTGTTGCTGCAAAAATATCAGAAGAATTATCCTTCCATGCCCAAGGAAATGAAATGGTAATAACCATTCCGAAAAATGCTTATACAGCAGAAATTCTTATGGGTGAATCAAACCTGAATGTAATGGATATGAAAATGCTCCGACCCACGTCAACAGCATTCATGTTTACAGCAACTGATACAGCAACAGGACTTATTAAATTCTCCATGGCGGATCATCGTGGTTTTGATTCTACGTTAACCCTCATCTTGCCGGAAACGGAACAAGAGTTTTTTCAAACCCACCTGCAATATGAATTCAAAAATGAATCCGGGAAGGTTCTCCAAAAAGGTTTCACATACGTAGATGTTGAAATACTACCGGAAAAATTTTCTGTGTATAATAATTATCCCAATCCGTTCAACCCAGTAACCACCATCCGTTATGATTTACCTGAAATGCGAGATGTGAATATTGTGATTTATGATTTATTAGGAAGAACTGTGAGAGCATTAGATTTGAATGCTACGCCTGCCGGCCGACATCAATTTAAATGGTATGGTACCAACAATTTTGGAAATAAAGTTAGTACGGGAATTTATTTTCTGCAATTATCCGCAGGTCAGGATAGACACATCCAAAAAATGCTGCTTCTAAAGTGATGAATTGAACAATGGCGCTAAGACAGACATTACGCCGTTGATCATAAACTCAATCATCACATTCTTTCCGGTGCTGAGATACCCAGGACTTTTAATCCATTCCCAAGAACAACTTTAACGGCGGAAACTAATGCCAAGCGTGCCATGGATAATTCTTTATCTTCTGTAATAACTCGGCACTGCGCATAAAACTTGTGAAATCGAGTTGCCAGTTCTTGTAAATAATTAGCAATATTTTGTGGTTCAAGATTTTCGTATGCCAATTCCATGAATTCCGGGAAGCGCACTAAATAACGAAGTAATTTTATTTCATCAGGATGAACCAGAAGATGTGAACCAAAATCCTGTCCTAATTCAAAACCGGAATCGTGCCCGTGGTTGATAATATTGCAAATTCTGGCATGGGCGTATTGCAGATAAAAGACGGGATTTTTATCCGATTGGTCTGCTGCCAAATCCAAGTCAAAATCAAGATGGGTATTCATACTCCGCATGATAAAAAAGTAACGCACTACATCGGCACCCACTTCATTCACCAATTCATCCATGGTGATAAAATTAGCTTTCCGTGTAGACATTTTCACTTTTTCACCGCCACGCAATAAAGTAACAAATTGGTAAAGTAACACTTTAATATGATCTGTTTCGAGCCCCAATGATTCCAATGCCAATAGCACATCGGGATAGGTGTCCGCATGATCGGCACCAAAAATATCAATAATGAGATCAAAGCCTCGGTTGATCTTATTCCGGTGATAGGCTGTGTCCGGCACACGGTAGGTGGGTTCACCGGAACTTTTGATATAAACCCGGTCTTTCTCTTTCCCCAATGCCGTGGTTCGAAACCACGTAGCGCCCTCCTTTTCATAGATCAGATCTTTATCCCGCAATTCACCGAGAAACTTGTCAATGTCTCCATTTTCATAAAAAGTTTTCTCATTAGTAAATTGGTCAAAATGGATCCCAAGATTGAGAAGACTTTTTTCAATGTCTTCAAAAATGGCTTTTTCCGCATGTTCTTTAAATGTTGAATCTCCTGTTTCCAATTCTCTACCTTTTTTATCGATGATAGATTGGGCAATATCTTTAATATAATTGCCTTGGTATCCGTCCTCCGGAAATTCAACATCCTTACCTAAAATCTCAAAATAGCGGGCTTCAACTGATTGCCCTAAATTTCTCATCTGCCGCCCCGCATCATTATAATAATACTCCCGGGCGACATCAAATCCTTGCCATTCCAACATATTGGAAACTGTGTCACCTAATACTGCATTCCGGCCATGGCCAACTGTCAGTGGTCCTGTTGGATTGGCACTGACAAATTCCACATTGGCTGTTTTCCCGTCCCCATCGGTCCCTTTTCCGTAAGATGTCTCAGATTCCAATATGGAACTCACCTTGGATTGATAAAAAGATTTTTCTACTTTGAAATTGACAAAACCGGGTGGTGTTACCGTAATCTCTGAAATATGCTCCGGTAAATTTTCATTCAATTTTTTTGAAATGGCTTGCGCGATTTCCATGGGTGGCTTTTTCAACTCTTTGGTGAGTAAAAGTGAAATATTAGAAGATAAATCGCCAAATTCGGGATTTTTTGGTGGCGCTAAGGAAAATTCCTTCTCCGGAAATGAAAGAGAAGAAAGGGCTGCAGAAATAGCTTCAGTCAGCCGGTGTTTCAGGTGTTTCATCGCTGAATTCTTCTACAGGCGCATCGGCCCATAAATGCTCCAGATTGTAATAGTCTCTATCTTCATTTTTAAATACATGAACCACTACATCGAAATAATCCATAAGGACCCAATTCAGGTTTTCGTACCCTTCAAGATGGCGGGGTTTGTGTGGCGTGCCCTTTCGAATATTATCTGAGATTGCTTTCACTTGCGGTTCCGAATCCCCGGAACAGATTACAAAAAAATCGGTGATAGATGACAAACCTCGTACATCAAGAGCCACCAACGCCTTGGCTTTTTTTTGAAGGGCGAGTTCTACAATATCCTTGAGAAATGGTTGTTCGGAAACAAAATCCGGGGCAGAAGGGGACATTTACTGGTCGGCTGGAATCAGTCCGGATAGTTCGGGGAATTCGTGAATGTCTTTACCTAGGATCACGGTTACATCCACGCCGAGGGATTCATCCGGAACTATCAAAACATGTTTTTCATCATTCATAGCTACTCCAAAGGACTGGGACACCGCTTTCAAACTTTTCACATTTTCATTACGGCTGATGATGACTGTGTTGGGGTAATCATGGTGGTCGGCGTTATCGGAACGGACCACATCTACTTGATTGGACCGCAGAAAATCTGCGGTGCGGGCGGCGATTCCTTTAATTCCGCAGCCGTTTAAGACTTCCACCTTGATGTCTTGGATGGGATTCTCCTCATAGACTTCAACAGCCAACCGGGGTTGGTTTTCAATCTTGGGAAAGGTGACCTCAATGGGAACACCGGTATGGGTTACATTTCGGGAAAAGGAATAAATAAATCCCAAGAGAAGAACGCCAACAATACCGATGGCGGCGTTCAGGGTCATGCTTTGGGATTGGGGTTTCTTATTGCGTCTAGAGCCTTTTTTTCTTGCCACTTATTTAATGATCCTCGGGTTGAAGGGTGAATAGGTTTGGTATCTTTGTGTTTGTGGATATTTCTGAAATCGAATTTCTAGAAATGAATTTTTTGTGGGTTGATAGGTGATGCCCGCATCATAGGCCACATCCAGTTGATTCATGAGAGAACCTTGTTGCTGGAAAGGCAACTGAGTTTTATATAATGTAACATTGGCATCCAACTTCAAATTGTCCATGGCCATGTACGTGATTTGATTGGTAAACCCTGCCATGGAAACTGAATGCCCCCCCATGTTCATCATTTGCATTGTAAAACCGTGGTTTATGTCAAATCGTGCCGGATCAAACAGAGAAAGGGATGGCCGTGCGTCCAATTCACCATTCAAATTGGAGGGCAAAGTTTGGACA
>CAXFCD010000232.1:0-14465 GCA_964001155.1 uncultured bacterium
ACTGCAGCCAAATAGCTTCCCAATGCCATGGCTGCCAATACAGCCGGTGCGGTAAATCCAACCGTGGCAGAGACTATCCCTGCACCAAATCCAATGGACGGATGAATAATCCGGCTCAATAAATGGTATTCCCCACCAGACCGGGGCAAAGCTGCGCCTAATTCACTATACACCAATGCGCCGCAGAGTGCCACAATACCACCGATGATCCATAACATCATCAAGGGAAAAACAGATTGAATATCTATGAGTTGAAAACCAAGACTGGTGAAAACGCCGGTGCCAATCATAGAAGCAATCACAAAGGATGCTGCCGTCCTAACGGACAGATGGCGACCGGAATTTTGGGAACTCAAATCAGGAACGATACAGATTAAATGCTAAAAGAAGCCACCCTGCCACAAAACACAATCCACCAATGGGTGTGATGGCACCGAGCCAACGTGTATCAGTTAAGACTAAGAGGTAAAGACTGCCACTAAAAATGAGAATACCTGCGAGAAGTAAATAGGCTGGAATTTGAATAATCTCTTGGGCTACATGAAATCCGATACCACCAATTAATAGTAAGCCCAAGGCGTGATACATGTGATACCGAACGCCAGTTTCAAAAATGGCAAGATCTTCGGTGGAAACTTTGGATTTGAGACCATGAGCACCAAAAGCGCCTAGTAAAACTGCCACACCTGCCAAAGATGCGCCAACAATCAGCCAAGTTTTCATTTAAGATTCGGAACGATTAATTATAGTCCGCATTGGGAATGGAATTTCAATACCTTCCTGGTCAAATCGTTGATGTAGTTTTTTTACAAATTCATGAATGATTGGATTTTGGTCGCCATATTTATTCCCGCGGAAATATACCATAAAATCAATGCTGGATTGACCAAATCCGCGAAATCGAATGGCAGGCTCATTATCTTGATTCATTTCTTCCGGCATGGATTGATGAAGTTCATTGGCTACTTCCATCACAACTTGTTCAACTTTTTCTAAATCAGAATTATATCCTACGCCTACAGGAATCTTAACAGAAAAACTGGGATCGCCGCTATCATAATTCTTCACAATGGCGTTGGATAATTTCGTATTGGGAATATGAATCATATTGTTGGTTCGTTCCATCATGGTGGTATTACGCCACTTGATATTTTGGATATATCCCATTTCACCAGAATCGAGACTCACAAAATCACCTGGTTGAACTTTTTTGCTCAATAAAATATGAAGCCCTGCAAAAACATCTGTTAACGTATCTTTCAAAGCTAAGGACACAGCCAAACCACCGACACCTAAAGCAGTAAGCATGGGCGCAATGGAAATATCCAAGGAATCAAAAATGATAAGTAAACCAATGACATAGACGGTGATCCAGACAAAATTGGTAAACATGGTGGTGGATGGAAGTCCACTTCCTTGGTTCCGCGACCAAAGTTCAAAGAGCCCCACAATCATTTTCGCCGCTGCATGCGTAATAGATGCAACTAAAATAATGATGAGGAATTTTGACACATAGAGACCGAATGGTTCTACGATTTGTACATTTCTCAAGGCTATAGATAATGCACCCCAGAAGAACCAAAGTACAATCTGAGATTCAACTGCATCCAGAATTACATCATCTCCTTCCCAATCTGATTTTGCTGCAGCAGTCTTTAAGCGGGAATGGATGATACTTTTAAAAATGAGTCCAAGGGTAATCCCTGAGAAAACGACAATAATAGGATAAACCCATTGTTTCATAAATGGGTAAGATTCCATGAATTGTGTAAATGTTTCGATCATAATTTTATTTTAGTCAAACTTCACGGAAACCAACTGTGACACGCCCTTCTTCTCCTGCGTGACGCCATACATATAATCAGCTATTTCCATGGTGAGTTTATTGTGTGTCACAATGATGAACTGGGTTTCATCACAAAATTTCGCTAACACTTTAGTGAACTTGTGAATATTCACGTCATCCAACGGCGCATCTACCTCATCCAAAATACAATATGGACTGGGCTTCACTTGATAAATTGCAAACAGTAAAGAAATGGCCGTGAGTGCTTTTTCACCACTTGAAAGAAGTCGTAACGATGTATTCCGTTTTCCGGGAGGTTGTGCTTCAATGGCTATATCTGCTTCCAATGGATCCGGATCGCCAACCAATTTCAATGTGGCATTGCCACCTTCAAAAAAGAGATGAAATAATTTTTCAAAATTTGTTTTAATGAGATCAAATGTTTCAGAAAAACGTTTTCTGGCAACTTTATCAATTTTTCGGATGGTTTCTCGCAGATTCTCTTCCGCTTCAATCAAATCATCACGTTGGGATGATAAAATTTCCAACCGTTCATTTTCTTCGTCGAATTCTCCTTGAACAGCCATATTAACCGGACCAATATTTTCCAGACTTCTTTGAATTTTATTAATCTCAATTTCAAGTTGTTCTTCCGTTTCATCCACGACAAGATTTTTGGGCACCTGTTTATTGTAACGATCTTTTATACGTTCCCGAACCAAACGAATCATTTGTTCGGATTCTGCAGCTTCCAATTCTGCATTTTTTAAATCTTCTAAAATTTGCTCTCTGTCCCGTTGTTCCGCTGCAATTCTTGCTTGGACTTCTTCAATTTGTTGAAATGTTTCCCGATACACAGATTGTTTCAAATCTACAATAGATCGCTGTTTTTGAATTTCTGCATTCAGGGTTTCTAATAATTTTTCACCTTCTCCAATCTGTTTGTCCAACTCAGCTTTTTCTGCTTTCAATTCAGCAACTTCATCTTTGATTGCTTGTTGCCTTTTGTTGAGTTCTATCTGCGTTTCTTTTCCGGTTGATTTTTTGAATTTGATTTGATCACGTCGCGTTTCAAGTTCAATAAGTTGAATGCGAGTTTCTTGAACTTTTTGCTGGAATTCGTCTCTTTCTCGTCGAGTTTCCAACATTTTTTCATTGGCTTGATCCACTTTTGCCTGAAACGTTTCTAAGGATTTTTTGGCTTTCGCCATGGCAGGTTCAAGGGATTTCAACGCTTTATTCGAATCAGATAATACTTGTTTTGTATCGTCTAGTTCTTCAGTGGTGGATTGAATCATTTCATCAATTTGATTCAATTTGAATTGGAGTCGGATTTCATCTGTTTCTAATTGGGAGACTGTCTGAGCGCATTGTTCGATTCGAGTCAAATGGGATTTAACTTCCTGTTGGAGTGATTGGATTTTAGTGTTAACTGATTCCAACACAGATTTCAATTCCGTTTCTTTTTCCAATAATGAGCTCAATTCAGATGAAATTGAATCCAGTTTTTTCTGCCGACCAATCACATTCCCATGCTCAGAAATTTGTCTGTTTTTCAAAATGAGATCACTGCCGGAATAAGCACCGGATTGGTCCACCAATCCCCAGCCATCTAAATCTGAAGACGATAAAACAGTCTTTAAATCATCCACGATAAGTAAGTTGCCCAGTAAATAATCTGCTAACGGTTGTAAATCTTTACTGGTGGAAATCAATTCTGATGCACGACCAATCACATGATCATTTTTTGGCAACTTGTTCAATGAAGTCTTTAGAGATTTTGCTTCTTTCAACGGAATCAATGTGAAATCTCCGGCATTGTTTTCACGAGCGATTTCTAATGTTTTAAGAGCAGATTTTTTATCTTTCGCAATGAGGCAATGGGACAAATCGCCCAATCCGGATTCTAACGCATCGCGATTAGCTTCACCCACTTGAAACATATCAGCTACTGTACCCAAAACACCAGGGAATAATTTTGGATTTTCCAACACAAACCGAGTTCCTTCAGGAAAACCTTCTTTCGTTTCAACCAATTCATGGTAGAAGGCTTGTTGTCCGGTCAAAGATTGAATTTGTGCAGATGTTTGGTGTTTTTCTTCAGAGAGAGAATTCCGTTTCTCTTTCAATTCTTTTAAAGCTGATTCTGCTTTTTCACAGTCCGATTTTGCTTTATCTAATTCTTTTTCAGCAGATGTTTTATCAGTCGAAAGGTTTTTATTTCCCGAAATTTCTTCTTGTTTTGAATCCGTTATTTCTTGAATTCGATTCATCAATTTTTCAACAAGCGCTTCTTTATCTTCCACCAACGCTTGGGTACGATCAAATAAGGAACGGTCATCACCTAATTTTCGTTGGAGTTCCCAACGTTCATTTTGTTTTTCATCTAAATCTTTTACCGTCTGTTGGTAAGCATCTTCAATGGAATCGAATTTTTCTTTTTCTGATTTATAGGTAGAAAGTTGTTCATCAATCGCCGGCTCCAAATCAGACATTTCTTTATCAAAATCCAGAGTGAGTTGTTTCAAACTTTCAATTTTCTGGACGTTGGTAGACTGTTCTCTTTCAAGACGATCCACCGTTAGTAAAGCACCGCGACCCTGCTCTGACCACACTAATATTTTATTTCTGAGTTCTTCCCGGTTTCCATTTAATTCAGACATGGCAGATTGAAGTTCGGTGAGCTCTGATTCTTGCTCTTTATAGGTGGTTCGAAGTTGGTTCAGTTCGCCTTCATGAGCCGAGGATTCTGTGTTTTTGGATTCACGTAAATGTTTGAATTCTTGGATTCTTGCCTGAAGTGGTGCTGCCACAGATTCATACCGATGAATTTGCAAAAATGCTAAATCTAGGTCTTTTTGTTCAAGGGTTTCTGTTAATGTGGCGTGGCGTTTGAATCGTTTTAGTTGAAGCCCAAGATGGTGGACTTTTTGTTCCACTTCTGCAATGATGTCCTGAACGCGTTCCAAATCTGCTCGTGTGACTTCAAATTTCCGAATTGTTTGTTTTCGCTGTGTTCTGTACTTGTGAATACCGGCAGCTTCTTCAAACATTTTTCGTCTGTCATCTGCTGTTTCAGATAAAATTTGCTCGATCATCTTGAGTTCAATCACAGAGTATGCATCAGCGCCCATGCCTGTATCCACAAAGAGATCCATAATATCTTTGAGACGACATTGAGTTTTGTTCAGGTAATATTCAGATTCACCACTTCGATACACACGACGAGCAATTTCGATATCGTTATATTCTATGGGAAGTTTGCCGGCGTTGTTGTGGACTGTCATGGAGACTTCGCAAACACCAAGGGGTTTGATTCCATCGGCACCGTTAAAGATCACATCCTCCATCTTGCCACTTCGGAGGACTCTATATTTTTGCTCACCCAACACCCAACGGATGGCATCTACAATATTGGTTTTACCGCAGCCGTTCGGGCCCACGACTGTGGTGATGCCTTGGCCTAATTTCATGACTTCCTTTTTGGCAAAGGATTTAAAGCCATGCATTTTAAGTTCAGATATATACATGAGTGCTGGTTAGAATTCGAATGTGGATAGCGAATTTACAGGTTTTACGACGGGATTTCCACCGTGGGATTGGTTAGATGGTAATTTGAAACTTGTATTTTTATTATTTCAAGTATCAAATATCTCCTACTATCCAGGTGGCCATCCAAAAGTTCGTCCGCCTAACAAGTGTAAATGAACATGGAAAACGGTTTGTCCTCCCGCTTCATTACAATTGAATCCTGTTCGGTAGCCGGCTTCAGCGATCCCTTCCTTTTTGGCCAATTCAGCCGCAGTGCGGACTAACTCCCCCACAAGCTCGGAATGTTCTGGTTCAAGATCGTTCAACGTTGAAATATGAATTTTCGGAATGATGAGAATATGAGTTGGCGCTTGAGGGTTAATATCACGGAATGCCAAGAGTTTGTCATTTTCGAATACTTTGTCAGCCGGAATATCTCCGGCAATTATTTTGCAAAATAAACAATCGTCCATTTTTAATCCTATTTCTGCTGCGAAGTTCACAAAATGACACTAAGTATTACAAATAGCGTATTTTGGCGTTCTTCGTGGGTATTACATTAATGTTTCATTTAAAACGGATAGTGAATTTAACGCTGCTGTTTCAGACCGGAGTCGTCTATCTCCTAAATTATAAAATTGAACATCAGCCTTTTTCATCAATTCAATTTCATGTTCTGAAAAATCACCTTCCGGTCCAATTATAACAACGATTGGATTTTCTTTTTTCAAATTTAATTTGGATAATTGTTTTGTTTCTCCAATCATGGCACAAATCTTTTGTCCTTCTAATTTTAAAATATCATCCAAAGATTTTGGTGGATAAAATTTTGGAAATTTTGACCGCATGGTTTGCTTGGACGCAGATTGAATCAATTTTTGGCATCGTTCTATATTCAGTTTGTTTTTAACACTGCGATCCATGAGTACAGGGCAAATTTCAGTAACACCTAATTCAGTTGCCTTCTCTAATATGGATTCAAATCGATCTCGTTTTATGAGTGCAGAGGCTAAAATGATTTGGTATTCATTTTCTCCTAAATTGGGAAAAGTTTGTAGAATTTCTCCCGTTACTAACTTATTAACACTTTGAATTTTGCCGTTATAACCAGTGCCTACTCCATCTAATAGTGCAATTTCATTACCAACTTTCATTCGAAGGACACGAATGGCGTGGTTAGATTCTGTTTTATTCAGAATAAAGGATTGTCCTGAAACAGAATCAGGATCTACAAAAAATGCCCTGTCGGGAATCACTTTGCACGGCGATTAAATGATAGGTGAATCAAAAAACCGGAGTAATCCTTTTTCCCATCGGTCACTTTATTCAATGGGAGAAATTCAAATCCAACCATGGCCATGACAGATGATTGGCCAACAATTCTGAAATCAATGCCAAACCCTGCAAATCCACCCGGTGAAAATTGCGTCGCAGGATTTTTCCATCGTTCACTGAAAGTGCCGTATTCCTTTCCATCCACCGTGGTGACAATACCTGCTTTAAATGCAAGGAAGGGTGCAAAATTATTCTCAATCTTGCCAACAAACGGATAGTAGTTCGCCCCTGCAAATAAAGGCAGCATAAACAGGCTTTTTCCACCAACGGACTTGTACTGTCCTGTATAATAGTCGTAAACAATCGTTTCTTCATCGGCTTTGATATCATAAAACCTAAGTTCACCATTCAATGAAACTTTTCCGGATACATGTTCATAATGACGACTCACAAACATCCCGGAACCACTGGACCCAATATCCAAACCAAAACCGGTTGCAACATTGTCAAATTGCCCAAAAATGATTGTCGGTAGAATGAGAAGAATTAATTTAATTTTCATAGGATAAAACCACTTTGCCAAATTGTGCTCCGGACTCCAAATAGTCATGAGCAGATGCAATTTCTTGTGCAGGGAATATACGATCAACTATAGGATTAATTTTACCTTCATTTAATAGCGCGAATGCGCCTTCAAAAGCTGCCTTTGAGCCCATGGTTGAACCCAAAATGGATTGCTGCTTAAAAAATAAATGAGTGAGATTGATATTTGCCTTAAATCCGGTAGTGGCGCCGCAAGTCACTACTCTCCCTCCTCGGGCTAAACTTTTTATGGATATGTCCCAAGTTGCTGCGCCAACATGTTCAAACACAACATCAGCGCCCCGACCATTTGTAATTGATTTTACTTCGGTTAAAATATTATCGTTCTTGTAATTCAAAACATAGTCTGAGCCAATCGACTTCGCTTTTTCGCATTTTTCATCCGTACCTGAAATAGCGATAACAGATGCGCCTAACGCTTTAGCGATTTGGATTCCCATGCTCCCTACACCGGAACTTGCGCCCCAAACCAAAATGGTTTCTCCGGCATGAAGATTGGCACGGTTCACAATCATTTGAAAAGACGTTTGTGCTACCAATGAAAATGAAGCTGCTTCCGCGAAATTTAAATGTCCCGGAAATGGAATTGCACAGGATTCATCGACCGCCAACATTTCTGAATTTGTTCCTTGAGAATTCTCTCCTCTGATTCCCATAGACTCGCACAAGTTTTCTTTCCCGGATTTACAAGGTGAACAATACCCGCAAAAGATCAAAGGTTGAACCATTACATTTTCATCGACCCGATTTGGATCCACATTTTCTCCAACTTCGGTGATGATTCCGGCAGCATCGCTCCCTGTAATTAGAGGAAGTGGTACACCGGGGATTCCTTTACGCACCCAAATATCGAGATGATTCAAAGAAGTTGCCTTTACATCAACAATCACTTGGTTGGCAGAAGGAGATGGTTCGGAAATATCTTCCAATTTCAGGACTTCCGTCCCGCCATGTTCATGAATTCGGGCAGCTTTCATTTTTTCAATCTATCATCCAAACTAAATTTTCCCGGACCAATGAGAAAAAGTGTGAAATATATTGCCATATAAATAAAAGCAAATTCAGGACTTTCACCATCAGAAAGATGGTAAACACCGGCAAAAAACATGGTGAGCATTATAAATAAAGAAGCGATTCGTGTTTTAATCCCAACCAGAACAAACCAAGTAAAAATGCCTTCACTCAATGCTGCAAAAAATCCAATGAAAGTATGTCCAAACGATATTCCGAAAATGGTTAGCACAGCTTTGCCAAGCCAATTCCATGTGTCAGGCCCATTGGCAATTTTTCCCATCCCATGATAAAAGAACAAATAAAATGAAGGAATGACCCTTAGGAGAAGCAATGCCCAATCTACGCTGTTATCAAAAAGATCATCATTGGTTAAGAGTTTTTTGAATTGACTCACTCGGTTTTTTCCTCAAATTCTGCGTCTTGAATATCCATCTTTTGCACCTTGGAGCGAATATCAGTCTTGCGCTGTTTGGTTTTCATGGATTGATTCATTTGAAATAAAGATAATAATGGTTTGGCTGTTTTAAACAGGAAATAACCTATTAAACCTACTAAAAGCCATTTGAGCATTAGATTTCCGAAACAGGATTAAAAAATTTTGTCCCTGAAACGGGTTGGCGAATGTATTTAATCACTTCTTTTAAATCATCTTCATTGTGGACAAAATCGATATTATTCGTATTAATAATTACCAATGGTGTATCCTGATACCTGAAAAAATATTCCGTATAAACCTGGCTCAAAGCATCAATGTATTCATAGGTAATGTCCGTTTCCATTTCCCGGGCTCGTTGTGCAATATTTTTCATTAATGTATCAGTGTCAGCCTGAAGATAAATAACCATATCTGGTTTAATAATATTTCTTTCCAGCAGATTGGCAACCGTGTCATACAATTGCATCTCCTTTTCATTCAGATTCAACGATGCAAAAAGTCGATCTTTCACAAACATATAATCCGTCACCAAAAGATTTTGGAACATATCCACTTGGCGGAGTTCTTGCTGTTGGCGGTAACGCTGAAGTAAAAAGAACAACTGTGTCTGGAAAGCGTACCGCTCAGGATCCTTGTAAAAATCCGGCAGAAACGGGTTTTCCTGAAATTCTTCTAAAACCAATCTCGCCCCCAATTCTTTCGACATTAAATTGGCTAAACTGGTCTTCCCAACCCCAATGGGGCCTTCGATTGCAATATAGTATAAATTTCTCAAGCTTGTGTATCCATATAGTGACGCGTCACAGTGGATGAGTCCGGGCAGTGATCAAGAAGATCATTTATGGTAAATTTTGAATGGGGAATTTTAAAATCAGGTTCAAGTTCAACAAACGGAATTAATACAAATTTTCGCACTCCAATCATGGGGTGCGGGATGATTAATTCATCTGTATCAATATAAGAGTCACCATGGAATAAAATATCAATATCAATCAATCTGGATTGGTTTTTTACTCTTTGCTCTGATCGGCCCAACATTTTTTCAATCCGTTTGATTACATCTAAAAAATCAAATGGTTTTAGGGTGGTTGAACATTTTACCACAGAATTCAAAAATTCCGGTTGATCTGCGTTATACAAAGGTTCCGATTCATAATAGGAAGAAGATTCAATATCTGAAATATCAAAATTGATGGAGAGAGCCATGGTGGCTTGGGCCAAGTTGGATTCACGATCTCCCATATTTGAACCCAACGATAAATAAACATTAACTTGTTTCATCTTTTTCCCGGATCAGTTCCACTTCCACTGTACCCAAATTTGCCATAATCGGTGCATGAGGCTTTCTGATTCTCAAAACAACCTTCTGGATTGGAAATTGGTTCAAAAGTTTTTTACAGATTGTTTCTCCAACTGCTTCAATCAAATGGTAATCTTTTTCGGTAAATAAGTCTGTGATGAGGGAAACAGCTTCATCGTAATTGATTGTGTCCTTTAAATCGTCGGTTTGTCCTGCATTAGAAAGATCAGTTTGCATTTCCACATCCAATTCGAATAAACCATCTTTGTCTTTTTCAAATTCGTAAACACCGTGACGTGCTGGGATTTTAAGATTGAGTATGCGGACTTTATCCATTTTATTTTTCGATGATTTCAGTCAAAAAGTTAACAGAATTTAATCATATTACCCCAACCACAATTGCCTATCCAAGCTTCGATATTGGATGGCTTCGCTGATATGAGCGGAATCAATTTTTTCTTTTCCATCTAAATCTGCAATGGTACGGGAGACTTTTAAGATTCTGTCATAAGCTCGAGCCGATAAGCCCAATTTATCCATAGCAGTTTTTAAAAGCTCATTGGATTCTTGATTCAATTTGCAGTGGTTCTTTAAATCCTGACTTTCCATCTGGGCATTGGCAAATAAATTTTCCGATGATTTGAAACGATACAACTGCACCTCCCTGGCCTTTTGAACTCTTGCTTGAATATGTTGCGATTTTTCTCCATCATCTTTTTCAGCCATTTCTTGGAATGGAACCGCAGGCACTTCAATATGAATATCAATCCTATCCATGAGCGGGCCGGAAATGCGGCTCATATACCGTTGAATCATTTGTCCTGAACAAGCACATTCATTGTTTGGATCGATGGCATAACCGCAGGGACAGGGATTCATTGCTGCCACCAACATAAATTGAGCCGGATAGGTTAAACTCAAAGCAGCTCGTGCTATCGTGACCACGCCATCCTCTAACGGTTGCCGCATTACCTCCAATACATTCTTTTTGAATTCCGGTAATTCGTCTAAAAATAAAACACCATGATGGGCCAAACTTACTTCCCCCGGTTTTGGAATCGTCCCGCCACCAATTAATCCAGCATCTGATATTGTGTGATGAGGCGACCGAAATGGCCGAATGCCAACCAACCCATGTTTTTGCTGTAAAACGCCTGCGACAGAATGAATCTTTGTTGTTTCTAATGCTTCATCTAAAGTGAGATCCGGCAAAATGGTGGGAATTCGTTTTGACAGCATGGTTTTTCCACTTCCCGGCGGTCCAACCATAATCACATTGTGTCCCCCTGCTGCTGCCACTTCCAGTGCTCGTTTCACTTGTTCCTGCCCTTTCACATCACAAAAATCCCGAGGATATTTATTTTGCTGCTTAAAGTGAGAATTTAAATCTGTCTTTACAGCATCTTTTTCCAATTGACCATTTAAAATTTGAATAACTTCAGCCAAAGACGAGGCACCTGCAACTTTTACCCCTTCTACTACGGAAGCTTCTTTTGCATTCTCCTCCGGGACTATAATGCCGGGAATTCCATTCTCTTTCGCGCAAATGGCAATAGGCAAAGCACCCTGAATTGGCCGAAGTTTCCCATCCAATGCTAATTCACCCATGAGTAATAATTTATCCAAATAAGTGTTATCCACAATCTCTAACGCAGCCAATAATCCAACAGCAATGGGAAGATCAAATGTGGCGCCCTCTTTGCGAATATCAGCAGGAGCAAGATTGATTGTAATTCGTTTTCCGGGCAAATAATATCCGCTGTTCCGGATGGCAGCTTTGACCCTCTCCTTGCTCTCTTTGACTGCGCCTTCGGGTAGACCTACTGTGATGATTTTGGGAAGTTGTGTTGCTGTCATGTGGCATTCAACTTCAACGACGTAAGCATCGATCCCGAGAATGGCGCTGCTGAGGACTTTGGAATTCAAATCAGGTACAGGAACTGATGTTCGAATAGGCTAAATAGGGAATGAGGATATATAGAATGGAATCCCGTACCAAATAAAATAGAAAAAAGGGAATCAGGACAGTCCAGCCCTTCGTTTTTATTAAATGTTTAAACCCGCCTTCCCGATAGATTTCCAGCCAATTTTGAATAAATTTTGGCCGACGAAAGGACATTATTCTTTCCCGGGTTTTATTTTATCAAATTTTAAGTTTTCGTATTTCTGCCACATGGTAGCACCGGAGGCATCGGCAAACCGGTAAGCAAATTCTAACGCTTCATAGAAAGGACGGTTGGCATATTCACCATGGGAGTAAAATTCATCAATCCATTTAGCCATTTCTGAAATTTTTACTTCCTCCAATTTATCAAAAATTCCATAGACCAACTCCGCCCGGTTCTCATAATACCATTCAGTGAAACCGCCATAGCCTACTGAGTTTTGAAGCTCGGTATGGGTTTCATAAACCTGGGTCAGATAGGAAAAAAGGAACGTTTCCTTCTCTTCTGAAGTTAAGGTTTTCCAATACGTCACCACCGGAGAAAGCTTTCCGGTTTCAGTTTGGCTAAACAAAATAGCTATGAGGAGAAATGGGATTAATTTTTTCATTTTGGACTCTTTTTGAGTATCTTGCACGAATTAGTTAGGTGAATAATACAATCTCCACTGATAGCGGAACAACGCTAAACATTAACAGGTTCTACCCAATCTCCATGGGCATCAATCAATTGAATCAGCGCATCCACAGCTTTTTCCGCGGGAATATTTTTTCCCACAACTTCCTGACCTTTATACAAAGAGATTTGCCCTATGCCCGTGCCCACATAGCCATAATCCGCATCGGCCATTTCACCGGGGCCGTTCACGATACATCCCATAATTCCTATTTTTACGCCTTTCAGGTGATCTGTTCGAGCACGGATCTTGGCGGTGGTTTCCTGAAGGTCAAATAAGGTTCGGCCACAGGAGGGACAAGAGATATATTCTGTTTTGGAAATCCGAGAACGGCTTGCCTGAAGAATCCCGAACGCAGTTTCATTCACAATTGCAGAATCATGGTTTGATTCAATCCAAATCCCATCGCCAAAACCATCCAACTGCAATCCGCCTAAGTCTGAAGCAGAATACAAAAGCAATTCAGCTTTTGAACAATTTTTATAAGTTCGCTTGGAAATGATTGGATGTTGAATTTCATTTTCCAAACAATGAATAAAAAACCGTCGTTGGTCAGCCAAACCATGAAGATTTTCAGTCTCCAAAACGAGAATTACATTTTTGAGACGATTGAAATCAGACATGAGATTATCCAAGGAAGCAGCATTAACATTTAAAAAAGCAACTTGATCAGAATTAATTAATTGGATTTCATCGGTGTTATAGAGTGGATAGTGTCTTTCCTTTTTGTCACAAGAATTCTGATTTTGAATAATGCCTAAAGTTCCCGGGATTTCAAAATCCAGGGAATGATTCCCAATATATAAATAATCTACAGCCTGGTCTGACACATGCCATTTGTCCATGGTAGTCGAGTACAAATATCCAAAACTGTTTAGGTCAGAATGATTGATTTCATCCAAATGGGAGAGATCACCGACAACCCTGGGAACTTCCACGCCACCAAAATTTAATATTTGATTTGTTTCGCGCCGATGCCTGAAAAATGGATCATAGGGCAGAGAATCCACAGTTGGAATCGGTTTATGGTTTTTTCTATCCGTATATCGGTCAACCAAAACGAGTGCCACAGGAATTTCAGCTTCCGGTTCTTCCGTGAGTGAAACACGGATTGTATCTCCCAAACCATCTTCAAGCAAAGTACCAATTCCCACTGCAGATTTGATTCGTCCGTCTTCAGCTTCTCCTGCCTCTGTTACGCCCAAGTGGAGCGGATAATTCATGCCTTCATCCACCATTGTTTTTACCAAAAGTCTGTATGCTTGCACCATCACTTGGGTATTGCTGGCTTTCATAGACAAAATAATGTCATGATAATTTTCATCTTCTGCAATCCGCAGAAATTCCATGGCAGATTCTACCATCCCTAATGGCGTATCCCCATAACGGCTCATGATTCTGTCTGACAAAGATCCGTGGTTAGTCCCAATCCGCATGGCAGTGCCGTTCTCTTTACAAATTCTGATTAAAGGAATAAATCTCTCCCGAATTCTAGCCAGTTTTTCTGCATAGGTTTCATCGGAATAATCATGGATTTCAAATTTTTTTCTGTCCGCATAATTCCCGGGGTTGATTCGCACTTTCTCGATGATTTCTGCGGCCACTTCCGCCGCATGGGGCGTAAAATGAATATCAGCAACCAATGGTGTGTCATAACCTTGCGCTCGTAATCCGTCCTTGATATTTTGCAGGTTTTCCGCTTCTTTTTTGCTGGGTGCAGTGATGCGGACTATTTCACATCCTGCCTCAATCATTCTGATGGATTGGGCAATGGTCGCTTCTGTGTCCATGGTATCTGTGGTTGTCATGGATTGAATCCGGATAGGATTGGAACCACCTACGCCAACATGCCCGACCATCACCTCACGGGTCTCCCATCGTTGGTACTTTGTTAAATTGGG
>CAXFCD010000233.1:0-4156 GCA_964001155.1 uncultured bacterium
TTGGATGAATTCAGCCAAATTCGATATGAAACCACCCAATCTTCAGAATATTCCACAATCCTTCCCACAATTAGCTGGGTTTTTGATAATTCTGTTTTTGGATTTACTGGTCCCATTGACGGGTTTAGACAAAATACATCCTTTACTGTAAGTCCGGGATATGGCTCAAACAATCTAAAATTCCAGACACTCAAATTAGATGGTCGGAAGTATTGGCGATTTGGCAAAGATTATACATTTGCAGTGCGTGGATTTTTGGGTAAAAGTATGGGACCGAACAAACAGAAATTTTTCCTAGGTGGAGTTCCTTATTTACTTGGCGGCGGTGGGGAAACCAATGGTGTTAAGGACGAAAGCCATTTTCGGGATGTTATCTTGGATACATCCAACGCATCCTTGATCCATGACATTTATTTTACAGAATACGCGTTTCCACTCCGTGGAGCCAGATTCGCGGAACGGTTTGGTACCAATGCAACACTTTTCAATATGGAAATTCGATTTCCATTCATTAATTATCTCGCATTAGGCTTTCCATTGAAAATGATTTTTGGAAATATCCGTGGTCATGCATTCATGGATGTAGGAGCAGCTTGGGATGATGGAAATGAATTTTCCATGACCGAATGGCCTGACCGATATGGCTCCCGTCAAACATCAGAATTTTCACCTTGGGTAACTACAGTTGGCTTGGGTACAAAGATTAATTTAGGCTATTTCCTTTTACGTATCGAAACAGCATGGGATAAAAATGAAAATGGTTATTCCAAACCACAATGGTATTTTTCTTTAGGTCCTGACTGGTAATCCTGCTTGAAATCCGGTGCCATGATGTCCAATTTCCTGCCCGTTCATGGCACAATTAAAAACAAAAACAGCTTATCTTTGTTCTGCTTGCGGAGATGATTTTCCCAAGTGGCACGGCCAGTGTCCATCCTGTAAAGAATGGAGCACTTTATCCGAATTCAAAGTATCCGGGAAAAAGAATGGCCGAACCACAACGCCACGAGATTCTAAAAATTTATCTGATGTTTTAAGCGCAGAACAAAAAGATCGAATTCCCACAGGTTTAGGAGAAGCAGATTGTGTATTGGGCGGCGGATTATTGCCCGGATCACTTATTTTATTGGGCGGAAGCCCAGGCGTTGGGAAATCCACTTTAGCGCTTCATGTATGTTCCGGGATTGATCGAAAAGCACTCTATATTTCAGCAGAAGAAAGTGAAGAACAAGTGGCCCTTCGTGCTCGAAGATTGGGCGTGAATCCCAATCAACTTTTCTTGTCCGGTGAAAATGAATTAGATGGCATTATTTCTCATATTGATCGAATCCAACCGGAATTGGTTATTGTGGATTCGATTCAAACAGTCATGAACTCCGGGTTAGATTCTCTCCCAGGTTCTCCCAGCCAAATTCGAGATTGTGGTCAGCGACTTTTAGAAATATCAAAACAAAAGAATGTCACTATTTTGATTGTGGGTCACGTGACAAAAGAAGGTACTATCGCCGGACCAAAAATGCTGGAACACATGGTGGACACCGTATTGTATATGGAAGGGGATGACCGATACGATCATCGCATATTAAGGTCGGCGAAAAATCGGTTTGGTGCAACCCATGAAGTGGGGATTTTTAATATGGATTCTGAAGGGCTGAAAGAAGTGGGCAATCCATCAGAAATGTTTTTGGCAGAACGAAGTGTGAACATCCCCGGGACAAGTATTTATCCATCTTTGGAGGGGACTCGGCCGATTTTGGTGGAAGTTCAGGCTTTGGTATCAAATGCCAATTTTGGAACACCCCAACGTAATGTGAATGGGTTTGATTATAAAAGATTAGGTATGCTTATTGCTGTTTTAGAAAAACGAATTGGGTTGGCAATGGGTTCGAAAGATGTCTTTGTGAATTTGGTTGGCGGTCTGCGCGTGGATGATCCAGCAGCAGATTTATCCATTATTTCCTCCATCGCATCCAGCACCATGGATAAACCAGTTGAAGAAAATATTGTATTGTTGGGAGAAGTTGGATTGGCGGGAGAAATTCGCTCTATTAGCAAATTAGAACATCGATTGGCAGAAGCATCTGCCTTGGGATTTAAAACAGCCATTATCCCATCTGCCAGTGTGAATGAAAAATTGAGAAAAATTAAGATTGATCTTCAACCGGTTAAATTTGTGAAAGATGCATTTAGGATTTTATTTAAATAAAATTCGATCTTTGAGCATGTCGAAAGGTGAGTATTTTCATTTAGATTCTCTATTATTCCTTTCGATCGGTTAAAAATATAAAAATATTAATGAAATTTACTTTCCAACAAACTGATTCTAATACCTCTGCCCGTACGGGCATATTAGAAACAGATCATGGGAAAATAGAAACACCAATCTTTATGCCGGTGGGAACCGTTGGTGCTGTCAAAACCATGTCTCCCCAAGAGCTTGAGACAGTTGAATCACAAATCATTTTGGGGAATACTTATCATCTTTATTTACGCCCTGGAATTGAAATTATTAACAACGTTGGGGGGATTCACAAATTCAATTCATGGGAAAAACCCATTTTAACAGACAGCGGTGGTTTCCAAGTTTTCTCTTTAGCTAAGTTGAATAAGATCTCCGATGAGGGCGTGGAGTTTCAATCTCATTTGGATGGGAGTCGACACATGTTCACCCCGGAATTTTCTATGGAAATTCAACGGAATCTTGGAGCGGATATCATTATGGCATTTGATGAATGTCCCCCGGGAGATTCGGACGAAAAAACAGTTTTAGCTGCGGTGAATCGCACCACTCGATGGATGAAACAATGTACAGATTGGCTCAAAGAAAATCCTGTACTATATGATTATGATCAAACTGTTTTCCCGATTATTCAGGGTTCGGTGAATCATGATTTACGAAAAAAGAGCACTGAAGAATTGATTCCATTTTCAACCTGTGGTATGGCAATTGGCGGACTCGCTGTGGGAGAAGAAAAAAATGCCATGTTAGACACGGTAGAATTTTGTGACACGGTTCTCCCCAAAGAACAGCCACGGTATTTGATGGGTGTGGGAAAACCATCAGATTTAATTCAAGCTGTTCGACGCGGCGTGGATATGTTCGATTGTGTGATGCCGACTCGAAATGGGCGAAACGGGCATATCTTTACCAGCGAAGGTGTTATCAATATAAAAAATGAAAAATTTAAAGCAGATTTTTCTCCCTTGGATCCAAACAGCTCTCACGAATGGGGAAATACGTTTTCAAAATCCTATGTCCGACATTTATTTAATATTAATGAGGTGCTAGGGCTGAGAATTGCTTCCACACTTAATTTGGCATATTATCTGAATTTAATGAAAACCATGAGAGATCAAATCAATAACGGTACTTTTGATGAATGGTCCACAAATTCACTACATACAATGAAAGACCAAAAAGGTATGTAATGGCCGAAATTGTTGCAAGAGTGGTGGATGCTTATGTGTTTCGGCGAACAGATGATGGACTCAAATTTCTACTCATGAAACGGGCTGAAACAAAATTATATGAACATCTTTGGCAAGGCGTTGCAGGAAAAATCGAAGCCGATGAAGAAGCATGGGAAGCAGCTATTCGAGAATTGAAAGAAGAGACCGGTTTTGATCCAGTACGAATTTTTGTCGCAGACCATGTGAGTCGATTTTATGAAAAACATGGCGATCGTATTAATTTGGTGCCTGTTTTTGGGATTGAAGTTGATAGGGAAGATGTAACATTATCCGAAGAGCATTGTGACTACAAATGGACAGATTTTGAACCAGCTAAACAAACTTTGGTTTGGAATGGGCAAAAAGAAGGCATCACGGCTGTGAATGACATGGTGCTTTCGAATGATGACCGTATGAGATGGTCTGAAATATTATTAAACACTAAGGACACGGAGAGCACAAAGTGATTTGCCACGAAGGTCGCTAAGTATTTTAATTGGAGTGTTGGATTGTTGAGGTAATGGAGTCGTAAAACTCCAATACTCCATATCTTCATTATTCCATTAACGAAATTTTTCTTAGAGAACTTTGTGAACTCTGTGTTTAAACAGGAGACAACATGTTAAAAGAAGGAACAAAAGCACCGGGATTTACGCTGGATGACCAGGATGGCAATTCAGTGAGTTTATCGGATTTTGAAGGACAA
>CAXFCD010000234.1:0-18879 GCA_964001155.1 uncultured bacterium
ATGCGCTCATTCATTTTTACACTCCTTTCAACATTCACAATTGGATTCGCTCAAATATTCAATGTGAAACCGTACCTCCAAAATGTCACACCAACCTCTATTCACATTATGTGGGAAACCTCAGGTGGAGATGAAAATGTAGTTCATTGGAATGCAAAAGATAATCATGGTACTCAAATGCCTGCAGGTGTTTATTTTTATAAAATTGTTTCAGACGATTTTACTGAAACAAAAAAAATGGTTTTGTTGAAATAATTAAAAACTGACTTTTAAAAATAATGTGGGTGTAATGCCAAACATGGCAACATCGGTCATTGTCAATTCGGATGTATAGGGATTATAACGTTTATGGCTGATATTATTTCGGTCGTATAAATTATATATTGAAAATCCGGTGTGGACTTTTGCCAAAGAAACTATCCAGATTTTTGAGAGACTTACATCCAAATGATGGATATGTGGAAGTCTGGTTTCATTCCTATCCGTGGAAATGACGACACGAAAATTTTCAACATTCACATTATCCAGTCCCGTATAAACATGACCGGAAGCAAGGACCCAATTTGCTGTTAATTCCCAGGAACCTATGTGCGTCATTAACACTGATTTGAATTCCTGGGTTTTATCATGGTCACTTAAGAACGGTTTACCCTCATTCAAATCCGGAAATGTATAAAGCGTTTTATTCCGTTGATATGAAACCCAGCCTGTGAAACGACCCTTCCTTTTTCGAAGTAATAATTCAATACCTTGGGCTGTACCCTTCCCCTGGTCAAGCAATGAAATTTTCTCGCTGCGTCTGTTCCTAATATTATGAACTGGCACAGCTGAGTCCTTGAATTGAATCAAATCCGTCATGGATCGGTAATAAAATTCTCCTGTCATGGTATAATCCAAATAATCCCAATTGACGCCGAAATGACTATTCACTGACGATAGATTCGGAATGTCTTCTGATGAAAGTACCCACATACCCTGGGTACCGCGGGTGGTTTTATCGCCGGTTAGTCGATGAACAAATTGGTAGTGTTTCCCAAAAGAAGTCTCTAAGGTCAAATTGGGGTACATTTTATGAATCACAGAAATTCTTGGAGAAGTATAAAATCCGGTTCTTTCAGAAAAATAAGAAATCCGCAGCCCGGATTGAATCACCCAGCTTGAGGTAGGTGTCCATTGGTCCTGAACATAAAAAGAATGGAGAAATCCCGATTGGGCAACAGAGGATTTGTTAGACGCGGAGAATTCTGTTTTATAATCAAAAAACGAAATATCATAAAATGTTTCATCAATTCCGGAACCGATGCTATGATTTTCAAATCCGCGGTAGCGGTGATGGAATTTTATAGACCGATCTTCTAAGGTATTCTCCTCTTCCACAGAACCGGTCAACATGCGGACATTGTTTACAATGGCTGAATCCTTGGAATTATATGTACTGGAATAATTGTAGTTTGATAAAGTCAACTGCGTATCTGATTCATGGTTCCATTGGGATGATATATTGAATGTTGTGCCACTATTTTTCCATTCTGTTGTCCCTTGTGCAAAGGAGGAATCATAACCCAAAATATCAGAGAAGCCAAAAAATTCTCTCGATTCAGTAATGGAATCCAAGCCTGTGGTGTTCGTCAGTGTAAAGCGGTGGTTGGGCGTGGCCATGAATGAAATTCTGTTTGTGAGATCCAAGTAAGAAAACCGGGGTGCATAATTTGACTCTTGGTGTTCAATGGCACTTTCCCCAATCAAATTAAAGTTATCATCTCCTGTGACATAATCCTGGATTGAATTATAAAGCTCTGTTTGGAACGAAGAAGTTGTTGAACTCCTTACGTTAAAGATCCAGCTTCCACGGGCGAAAAGAGGAATATCACCGGATAAGCCTTGGCTCATTAGATTGCCGTACAAGGACCCGTGGGGCTTTAGGCTGTTGCCGTTCCGGCTGGTTAATTCTATCACACTGGAAACACGACCACCGTATTGGGCCGGAAATCCACCTTTGTAGACTTGAACATCTTTGATAGCATTGGCATTCACCCCACTGACAAAGCCGAACAAATGTCCCGTTTGGTACAGAGGCATACCGTCCAGCAAAATTAAATTTTGGTCCGGCGTGCCACCCCGGATATAAAGCCCTGATGTACCGCCAATGCCCAATTGAATTCCGGGAAGAAGTTGCAGAGACCTGAAAATGTCCACTTCTCCTAAATTGGGTAAAGTGGAAATGTGCCGCGGTGAAAAGGAAATTTGGCCCGGTGCGTTAGAACGATCCATGAATTCCCGCGTGTTCCCTGTGATGGAAACAGCCTCCGTAACCAATACTTTTGGTGCTATGAAAATTTCATGGAATATTTTTTCGTCTTTAGGGAAGAGGAGCGACATTTTTTCTGCCTCATAACCGATATATGAAATCGTTAACGTACACGCGCGCATGGAAATATTTGGGATGGAAAATGTGCCATCATTTCGGGAGATATCCCCAATTCTTAATTCCGGGATAAACACATTGGCAAAGGGGATCGGTTCTCCGGTTTCCTTATCCATGGCCCGACCTGATACGGCAAACCGAAAAGGTTCAACGGGATTTAAAACTGTGAATTGATTACCGGTATGCTTCCAGATCAAATTGGATGTGGATAAAACAGCAGCAATGGCTTCTTCTTGGGTGCAGGATTTGCAGGATGCTGAGATAGGATCATTGGCAATATCATCGGGAAATACAATGCTTACGCCGTGATCATCAATAAGTGTTTTTAAAGCAGTTTTTAAGGTTGTGTCCTGAAAATTGAACGAAATTGACTTATCTTTAGAAACAGCAAATACCGGACGACTCAAAATAATGAGCCCGGCAAATAGAAAGATTAATGGGGGGAATAGCTTAGATGATCGTGCACGTTTCACCATCGAATTTAAACTCATGTTGAGTCAATAATGAAATAGTGCTCAACACTGTATTTAAATCCTGTGCGTCAATGACTCCGGTGACGGTGATCTCAGCCAAAGCCGCTGTGGCAAATTCAAATGAAATGCCAAAGGTACGTTCAATTTCGCCGCAAACTTCTGACAGGGGCGTTTGATCGCAAACGAGTTTTTTATGCATCCAATCGGGATAATTGCTGTAAGAAACATTTTGAAGATTTGTTTCATCAAAGTCAGTTTCCACATCCAGCATTTGTCCTTGGTTTAGGATAACTGCTTTTGCTTCATTGGCGACTTGGACAATCCCTTCCTTCACACCCACTTCAAAACCATCTTCCCTGGTGCGAACATTAAAAGCTGTTCCAAGTACAGTGACTTGTCCGTGATTTGTATTGACGATGAAAGGTGTTTGCCCTTTTTTAACATCGAAATAAGCTTCACCGAAAAGTGTGAGTGTGCGATGGTCGGAATTAAAATCTTTTTTATATTTAATTTGACTTCCTGCATTCAGGGTGATGGTGGAACCATCGGGCAGTTGAACAGTTTCAAAATCGGTGGCTTTGGTTACGATGGATTCAGTCGTAAGCGAATCATAGGCAAAGGGTAATACCATAACAAAGGCAAGTCCCAAGGCCACAGCGTAATTCAGTCGCGGTTTAAGCGCTGACCAAATACCCTGCGTGGGTGGCGTCAGGCGTTGTCGATCCTGCTTCATGTCCATATCCATATCGGTAATGTCCATGTTCTGAGACAGGCGCATCCATACCTCTTCTTTGTTAGGCGGGGATGGCAATTTAACTTGAGCACTGCACTCCCAAATCAGTTTTTGTATATCGTCTAGTTTTTTCATATAATTTTTTCCGGATTCTAAGAATCGTATCTTATTCTCCATCGTAGCAAATAAACGTAGTTAAATGTGATCTTACTCACATATAATTCTTCAAGTTTTTCTTTAAAACTTTCAGTGCTCTATAGATTTGATTCTCCACAGTCCGCACGCTTAAATCCAACAGTTCTGCAATCTCCGGATTCGTTTTTCCTTCAATACGGCTCAGGATAAAAATGTTTCTGCATTTATCCGGCAATTTATCATTCACTACTTTTTGGATCTCTTCCTGTAGCATGGCGGCTTGGTTCACTGCCTCCGGATCATCAAAATGTGATTTTCCGAATTCTGGGATCAAATCCTCATGGCGATGGCGAACTTCCTTGTAGCGGAAATGGTCGTAACAGAGATTGGTGCTGATTCGGGCGATCAATGAAAAAAAGGATTTTTTCGGCTGAATGGAATCCCGGGTGCGCCATACCCGTAAAAATGTTTCCTGAGTGATATCCTCCGCCAAATCTGCATCTTGGACCCGATAAACAACAAACCGGAAAAGGGTATCATGAAAATCAGAAAAAAGCTGGTGGAAAGCGTTTTTATCAGAATTTTTGACCTGTCGGAGTAGAATTTGTTCCTGTTCTGCCATAGAATAAAGGATGCAAATTTAACGGCACTTTAGGGAGATAAACAGAGCTGGTTGGGGATAAAATCACAGATCCCCGGAATGACAAGGAGGATAAGAAGGTAGAAGGTTATCTTGGGATAAATTTCCGGGGACCTGTGAAGCTTTGAACGCCCTCACACATACAACGGTTCCATCTTTTTAAATACTCATGTATTTTTACCTTAGAAATTGAGAATAAAATGAATCAATCAAACCACATTACAACAACTTTTGAATCTCAACGGGCTGCCGTTTCATTCCCGCCCCTTGAAAAACGTCTTGACCATTTGTCCAAAATTGAGACTTGGATCAAAACCCATCGCGCAGAAATATTTGAAGCTCATAATAAGGATTTGGGAAAACCGGAGTCAGAAGTAGAATTAGCGGAAATATGGTATGTGATGTCAGAGATCAAAGTAGTCAGGCGGAATCTCCATGACTGGATGGCCAGAGATACGAGGGGCGTTTCCACCTTGGCTCTCAGCACAGCTCGCTCTTGGGTGCATTATGAACCGAAAGGTGTTGTCTTAATCATATCGCCCTGGAATTTCCCTTTCAATTTAACGGTGGGACCCTTGGTGTCTGCCTTGGCTGCGGGGAATCGGGTGATCATTAAACCATCGGAAATGACGCCTCATGTCAGCGCATTGATTCAAAAAATGGTCACTGATTTATTTGAGCCCAATCATGTGGCTGTATTCCAAGGTGATGCGGAAGTGGCAAAATCATTACTGGAATTACGGTTTGACCATATTTTTTTTACCGGCAGTCCTGCCGTCGGGAAAATTGTCATGGCTGCTGCAGCGAAGCATCTCGCCTCCGTCACGTTGGAATTGGGCGGTAAATCCCCCACCATCATTGATGAAACAGCCCATTTGAATATGACAGTGAAAAAGTTGGTTTGGGGAAAATGTATTAATGCTGGCCAATCCTGTATTGCGCCGGATTACATTTTGGTCCACAAAAAATTCAAGGAAAAATTGATCCAAAAGTTATCCAATCGATTAAATGACGTATATGGCGTCACTGGGGAAGAAAAACAATCTTCCCCGGATTTTGCCCGAATTGTAAATCATCATCATTGGGATCGTGTGAACCAACTTTTGGAAAAAACAGTCCATGAAGG
Organism: uncultured bacterium; assembly: GCA_964001155.1. Lineage (GTDB taxonomy): Bacteria > Fidelibacterota > Marinisomatia > Marinisomatales > UBA1611 > CAXFCD01. The sequence goes on from CAXFCD010000234.1 coordinate 5,533, forward strand.
CGGGACCATTGCTCACGGTGGTGGAAAGGATGAAGCAGAAAACTTTATAGAACCTACCTTGATAAACAATGTAAAGCCGGGTATGAAAATTATGGAAGAAGAAATATTTGGACCCTTGCTGCCTATCCTGTCTTTTGAGTCCCTGGATGAATGCATTAATATCATCAATGCCAGACCCAAACCATTGGCGTTGTACCTTTTCTCCAATTCCAGAAAAAATATTGATTACATGATTCAAAACACCTCCTCTGGCGGTATGGTGATCAATGAAGTGAAATCACACTTTTTAAACCTGGATTTGCCCTTTGGCGGCGTGAATACCAGCGGATTTGGTAGATCCCATGGACAGGAGGGATTTAAGTCTTTTTCCAATGCTCGAACCATGCTGAAAAATGGCAGGATGAGTATGATTGGTTTAACATTTCCGCCCTATACAGACTGGACAAAAAAAATCATCCGGTTTGTGTCCCGCTACTTATAACAACCAACAATCGAATCAAATGCTTCTTTCAACCTACCAATATGACGACATGTTCATTTTTGAACATACCTTTGAAGTTCCTTTAAATTATACTGAGCCGGAAGCAGAAAAAATTTCTGTTTTCGTAAGAGAGCTTCGATCAGACCCGGAAAAAAGAAAACCTTATTTAATTTTTTTCCAAGGTGGCCCCGGTTTTGAATCACCTCGTCCAATCACCAATTCAGGATGGATAAAATGCGCCCTTGAACGATATGATATATTATTGTTAGACCAACGAGGTACAGGCCGAAGCACACCGGTTACAATTCAAACCATCGGCAAATGGGAACCGCAAAAACAGGCGAATTATTTACAGCATTTCCGGGCTGACAATATTGTGAATGATGCAGAGCACATCAGGCAAGAATTGAATGACGGAGAACCTTGGTCGATTCTGGGGCAAAGTTTTGGTGGTTTTTGCGCCGTGAATTATTTGTCATTCCATGCACACGGACTGAAAGAGGTTATGATTACAGGGGGAATTCCGCCCTTATCTGCCCATCCGGATGAAATTTACAGGCGTACTTATAAAAGAGTTAAATTGAAGAATGAAGCATTTTTTAGTATTTTCCCGGAGGCACAAAAACGAGCCTGTCAAATTGCAGACCACATCCGAAAAACAGATCCAATCTTTCCCGACGGTGACACACTCACGGTAGAACGATTCCAACTTTTAGGCCTGCAACTTGGTTTCAGCGATGGATATGCAAACTTGAATTATTTATTTGAACATGCTTTTGCAGACAGAGAATTATCTTATGCTTTTCTAAAAGGGCTAACGAATCTCCAAAGTTTTGATACGAATCCGTTTTTCACAATTCTCCATGAGGCGTGCTATGCCCAGAAATTTTCCACCAATTGGTCTGCAAACAAAATTCGAGACGAGTTCCAAGAATTTGATCCAAAATCCCGGGATCCTTTCCTGTTCACCGGGGAAATGCTTTATCCGTGGATGCTTGACCAATTCCATTCCTTGACTCCCTTGAGAGATGCAGCACACTTTTTAGCAGAAAAAAGTGATTGGCCCGCTTTGTATCATACAGACAAATTATTAAAGAATTCGGTCCCGGTTGCGGCAGCTGTTTACACTCATGATATGTATGTGGATCGAGACTATTCAATGGAAACAGCAGAGTCTATTCAAGGCATAAAGGTCTGGGAAACAGACGAGTATGAACATAACGGATTGCGCAGTCATGGCAAAAATGTGCTCCAAAATCTTTTTAAACTGCTGGACTGACAAATTCAAAATCCTGATATAAATTACAGGATATGCTGAAACGTACATTTCGTCATTTGTTTCACGTCGGAGGGGTTCTCTTTATTTTGGCGGTCATGTCAGGGTGTACCCTCCTCAGGGGACCCGTCTATCCTGATGTCATTTATAATAATCGCCAACCCTTGATCTCAGTCACCTATGAGTATGGCGAAATTGAAGTACGTTTACCCTTGAATTATATTGGCGCCGTTCCGGATAATATTTCTTTTGAAGTATATGCCCAGGGAGATACATCCAACCCGATCATCACTATTCTTCAGGAAGCGCCTCGTGTATTTATTGCTTACTTGCCCCAAGGTGTGCTGGATATTCACAATAAATCAAATTTGATCAAGATTATTCCTCAGGATACAAATTTTGATCCGGTAAGTATTCGGTTTCAGGGAATTCGATTTGGGCGCATTCAACTACCACCAAAATCCATTCGCATGCAGCAATTAGTCGTTTCCGGCAGAGTTTTCCTGAATAGAAATGACAGCACAGTAGCCGGTGTGAATGTATCTATGCAAAATTATGATAATGTGATCAAGGAAATTGTCACCAATGATTCCGGGTACTACCAAATTGCTGTTCCGGGAGAATATAAATACGCAAAACACCTACGTTTGGTGGCGGGGGAAAATTTGATTTTCAAACCCTACAAGCAACTTTTGGATTTTTCTGAAGCATTCAGAATTAAGGTGAATATTGGCGTGGGACCCAGCGCTGAGTTGGCAGACCCGCTTTATGTAACCAACCGTGAAAATGTCCAATTTCGAGAGAAACCAGATATTGGTGCTAAAACACTTTTTCTTTTAGAAGAAGGCGAACCAGTATCTGTCAGTCGCGTGACACCAGGAGAATACCATGGTTCCATCGAAGTAGAAGTGAACCAAAAGAAAAATGTACAAATGAATGGATGGGTATATCGGTCTGATTTGATTCTCCTTGATCTAAATAATATTTTTAAAAAAGAGATTAGAGATGAAACGTCATTATAGTGGATTAATTTTTTCCCTGCTGGCATCAACGTGTCTCTTTGGCCAAGTCAAATTATCGGTGAATACCATCCCGAAAAAAGTTGATGTGATGCTGGACGGTATCAACATAGGCGAATCTCCAATAAAAAATGAACGAATTACACCAGGCGTCCACAAATTTGAGATCAACAAAGAAGGATATGCGCCGCTGACTTATGATTTGTTAGTAAATCCTGCTCAAGCCATTCACCTGGATTTTTTCTTAAATCCCATTTACCAAGTCAAATTTAAAACAGAAGAAAGGGGGCTGGTTTTTGAATTGAATGGGGAGCACCAGTGGGATCGCGAATTTATCCGCTTAAACCTGGAAGCCGGAGACCATTTCCTGAGGGTATTCAAATTAAATGAGATCATTGATGAACAAACAATTCATGTTGATCAACCGAAAAAATTTAATTATTATCTGAAGAAACCTGTTTCTGAAGAGTAAAATTGAAAAAAATCACCCCATATTTTCTGCTCCTGCTCATGGGAGTGCTATACAGCAACAATCTGTCCATGCGGCCGACTTTCTTGGTTTTGAACCATTTTGACCGGCACTTGCCCAATGCAGATGCCTCACTGATTGAGAGTTTTTCCAATTCCATATTCCAATTTGATACATCTTTTCATATTTTGTCTGAAGATATTGATGAATTTGAAAATCCTGCAGCGGGCTTTATGAATACAATCAGGGAAATGGGTGACGTTTATCAAGTCAACTTTGTCCTGTTCAACCAGATCAAGCATGTGGATGATCGGTTTATGCTGGAAGGGCAATTATTTAATACACGATCGGGCGGCCTGATTTACAGGCGTAAAATGGACCTGACTCAATATTTGAACGGGCAAATCAATGAATTAAAAATGTGGGTTGGGAATGTCACCGGGCAAGTGAATATAGATTGGGAAGAAAACCGTGAATCTATCATGTTTAAAGATCCGGAAGAATTGGAGTATAAAAAAACACCCATGGGTGCCGCCATGCGTAGTTTGGTCGCACCGGGATGGGGACAGGCTTATTCCGGGAAAAAACTATCATCAAAAGTTTGGATCGGGACTGAATCAGCATTGAGTTTAGCCGTGCTGTACAACTTTTTAAAATATGATGAAGCCTCAAAAAGTTACATCTCAAATTTGGATCTTTATAATAATACAAATGATGAGAAAGAAGTTGCAGACTATAGAGATCAAGCTGAAAGCGATTGGGCTGAGCATGTAAAATTCAGTGAATTGGCAATCGCCTTTGCCGGCGCAACTGGGACGGGTTGGGTAGCCAACAGTATTCATGCCTGGATCGTGGGGCCAAGGCCTTATAAAAATATTTATAGAAAATGGGATTCGCAAAAACCGGATACACCGGGATGATCCATGAGCCTAAAACGTGGACTATTCATCCTTTTACTGGCGGGGATTTTTGTTGGTTCCTGTACTATTTATAAAAAGGAATTTGACAATCCGGTAGATTTTGAGGCTAACGAAGAAAAAGGTGTTGGCGCTCCCACTCTCGTTTTTTATCCCAAGACCCAAACCAAAACAACCTCCGATTCTGTTATTGTAGGCTCTTTTATAGTATTTAAGGAAGATTCTATGGAGGCTTTTGCTGGCATCCATTTACAAGTTGAATTCCCAAATACCTTTCTGGAGCTAGATACAATTACACCGGGTCTTTTTATTACGGACACCAGTCAATCCATACCACTATTTACCTATACCTATGACAGTGTAAACACCATTGACATTTATACCTATTTCTTAGATACGCTAAAACAAACCTTGGAGGGTACGGGCCACTTAGCAGACATCGCATTCAGCCCAACAGCTGCAGGCAGTGACAGCATCAGTTACAATTTGAGTGTTTGCGAGATGATTGATCATAAGGATAATGTGATTGAATTAAAAGGGGATCGAGGTGCTGAGGTGATTGTTCAATGAAAAACTTCACCAATAAACTCTTTGTGGTACTCTTGATTTCTTTCTCCTTAGGTGATCAATTATTCTGGGAAGATTTTTCAAATGATGAAATTCCACCGGGATGGCAAATGGAACCCAACTGGCAAGTTGGGTCCCAAGGTTACCAAGAACATGTTGTTGGCGATCCGCCACCAGGAGCCTTTTTCTATTACAGCCCAACAATCAGCGAAGATTATGAACGAGCTATGACTACGCCCATCATTTATGTTGGGGAAGAGACAGAGGTTGTGGTGGAATTTTTCTTTGAATTGGACTTCTGGTCAGCAGGGAATGCTACCAATGGATTGAGAATAGAATATTTAACCGGCGGCGAATGGGTTCAGGTTTTGGGGTATGAAATCAGTCCCACCGCCGGGGACGTGGATTTGTCGGGAAGATATGAGTCTTTTACAGCAGAGATTGATGGCGATTTCAAAATCAGATGGGTGGCCTACGGCACTAACTCCAATTTTATAAATTCCTGGGATGTGGACAATGTGAGTGTGGTAACATTGCCAAAACTGACCAGTGTGACGATTGAATCATCCAACGTAGATCCCTCCACAGCCTTTGCGGGAACAAATATTTGGTTGAATTTCACCGCAGATTCAGAATTTGAGTCAGATCCTTATGTGCAAATTAACGGGAATGCCTGTAATATTGATAATTTGGGCGGATCAAGTTGGGTTGCCTATTACACCGTTCAAGAATCGGATCCGGACGGTCCGCTGCAGTTTACAATTGACTTCACTGACGTTAACGGAACTGAGGGGAAAACAGTGAAAGAAACCACAGATCAATCCACCGTCATCGTAGATAATTCTCCCCCGCCACCCTTCACTGTTGGCACAGTTACATCATCTGGTGGAAACGTAGCTGCAGATATTTGGAATTCCACCAATACGGAAATAAACCTGGAGGTGAATATCCCTGAGGATTCAGCCGTCACCAGTTTTAACTATACCATGGGGAATTCTCTTTCATTCGATGGTACGAATGATGAGGTAATCATTCCGGGAAATACAGATTACCAGGCATCCGAAGCCTTAACTGTTGAGGCTTGGATTAAACCCAATTCCTGGACGGATAATGAAGGAATTCTCAGTTATGCAAAAGATCAGGGTCCCTCGAAGGCAGGTTTCGGTTTTGTTTATTTTGCTACGGGCTGGCGTTTCTATCTAAAAACAACCACCAATTCAATAGATTATATTACCATGGCAGAGTTATCCACGCCTCTGGGACAGTGGACTCATCTTGCGGCTACCTATGATGGAGAAAGGGTTAGAGTTTACAGAAATGGAACCGTCCTGGATTCTGCGGATGCCATGGGTGCAATCGAATGGACAGGTGCCCCTTCAGACGTTAGAATTGGCAGTTTTAAGAAGGCCGGTGCAACAGGCTATTTCGATGGGCAAATTGATGAGGTCAGGATATGGGATATTGTCCGCAGCGGTGCCCAAATAAAAGCGTCTAAAGAAATCACCATCAATAATGATGAAACCGGATTGGTGGGCTATTGGCGGATGGATGCCGGTTCTGGTACCACAGCCACTGATTCCACAGCATCTGCGAATCATGGAACCCTTAGCGGGCCCTCTTGGGTGATAGAAGATTCACCCATTAATTTTCAAACATCGGTGTGGGATACGGATGTAATTGTTGGATCCATGTTCCAATTACGTGGGCGAATTAACACCAATGAATTTGAAGCATTTGGGGATAAAGACACAATCACTGTGGACGATTTGAATGCTGGGACGAAAACGGTCTCCGCCCCCAGTGATGCATTTGAAACACTTGCAGATTTTGGGCATGAGAAAATAGCCCAACTATCCGCATTGATGTATGATGTGGTAGGAAACTATTCTCTGGGCGATACCAGTACCACCAATACAGTGATCGATATTTTGGCCAATTCCCCGTCGCCGGTGTCCATTTCATCAAATAATACATTTTCACATTTAGCAAAAACCGGTGACGTGGTTACTATTACAATGACCTATGATGAGGATGTCGCCACGCCTGCGGTGACGGTGGATGGGAATAATGCCGATGAGGTCACGGATCTTGGCAGTGAACAATTTTCATCTACATATACAACGGTTGGCTCTGAGACGGAGGGGAGTTTACCTTTTACAATTACCACCACAGATTATTTAGGGAATGATGGGACCCATTTGGGATCAACCGATGGATCAACAGTAGTCTATGACCGCACGAATCCCGTTGTTTCTCCGGTGAGCATTCAATCAACGAATGCGGATTCACAATGGGCCAAAATTGGGGATACAATCAGGGTAGACTTTGGTGGGAATGAAATTCTTTACGAAACAAGTGCAACCTTAGCCGGTTCAGCCGCCACCCTTTATGATACAACCGAGACGGAGTATGTGGGTTCCAGCGAATGTGTTGGCGGAGAAATTGTAACCGATAACCTGAAGCTCTGGTTAGATGCCAACGATGTGGATGGGGATGGCGCTTCCGAGGGAATGGGCGAATCCACACTGAATGGATCTGAGGTTGTCGTTTGGGCTGATAAATCTGGGAATGGGGCTGATGTAATTGAAGTGGAAGGCCAAGGACTCCCAAATCTGGTACAAAACCAATTCAATGGACAATCCACATTACAATTCAGTCGAGATGGACAGGATGTTTTGGTCCATGATCTTGGAGCCGATAAATGGGTTGCAAGCGAATATTCTCTTTTTATTGTTTTTCAAATGGTAGGGACACCACAGGATTATGATTCTTTTTTTTCCAACGGGGATATAAATAACGGTAATCATTTTCAAATTACACAACTGAATGGTGTTTTTAAGTTTTTATCTGAAGGATCCATCGATTTTGAACCTTGGGACAACGATTTAAAACTTTATGGTGTGATTGCTAATTCAGAGGGGACTTCCACAATTGTTGATGGGAATGTAGCCAATTCTGCATCCAATACGAACGGCAGGAATTTTGATAAATATAAAATCAATTGGAATAGGTTAAGTTTTCAATATAGTGATTCTTACATTGCTGAAGTGATGCTTTATGACAGGGAATTGACCGACACAGAACTCACAAAGAATTATAAATACTTGGGAAATAAATATGGTCAATCCTTTACTGATGATTCCACCGTGGTTTATACAGAAAAGGAAATGAACGCATCAGACCCGGAAGGGAAAGTGGCCATCAATATTGATTATAATGATTGTGCCGGGAATGATGGGACAACCATCACGGAAACCACCGACGGTAGTTATGTTATCTTTGATATATCGCCTCCTTCAGATTTCACTGTAGGAACAGTGATCCCAACCAACGGGAATGTAGTAGAAAATGCCTGGAACTCAACCAATACAGGATTGGATGTAACTGTTCCGGTGGAAAGTGACACAACATTAAAAAATGGCTGGATTCAAGTCTGGGCGAAAGTTGGGAGTAATGCTTTTGAAGAATTGGGTGATTCAAGTGATATTGCGGGATCGGAAGTCGGTACCGATAAAACAATTTCATTCACCGCAGACCAAGTGGAGGCCATTACAGGATTTACAGAAGAGGATACCATTACCATCAAAGCTGTCATGTTCGACCGTCCCGGAAATCAAACCGAAGGGAGTCAAAGCACCAATCGCTTAGTAATTGACCAAATTTCTCCAACCATTACAAGTTCGCACATTGAGTCCAACAATGCGGATTCCACTAAGGCAAAAGTGGATGATATAATTACACTCACCTTACAGATGGACGTACTGATCCAAACACCTACCATGACCATCGCCGGTGGCGCCGGATCGGTAACGGATTTGGGCAGTTTCACTTGGTCAGGAACCTACACCATGACAGAAACCGATGATGAGGGTGTCGTGACCTATACTGTAAATGAAATATTAGATACTCGCGGGAATCCTACCGATGGTTTTACTTCTACCTCCGATGGCAGCCAAGTTGTTTTTGACCGAACAAAGCCATCCTTGGATCAAGTAAACGCTCAAACGTATAATGCATGGAACCAACAATGGGCGCTGGTAGATGATTATGGTAGACTTTACATTAATGCAAGTGAAGATTTATTATCAATTGGTTGTACGTTTAATGACCTTGTGACAACCGATCACCAGTATGGACCCGACGAATATGATTTGGGGTATACATTTTCCGCTACCGATGAAGAAGGATTGATAAGTTTTGAGATAGCATTTGTTGATTCCGCCGGGAATAGTGGGGATACAGTTCGAGCAACAACAGATAATACTTTTATCATATTTGACCAAACTCCACCGTCAGATTTCACCGTCGGGGATGTATCTGCCACTGGTGGGAATGTGGTAGCCAATGTTTGGAATTCCACCAATACGGGTCTGGATGTGATTGTGCCCATAGACAGTGATACAACCTTAGATAGCGGCCGCGTGCAAATTTGGGCTAAGGTCGGTTCAAATAGTTTTGAAATGTTAGGTGATTCTGCTTTTATTTTATCTTCAGAAGTTGGTGCAACAAAAACTATGTCCATTCCCGGTGACTCTGTTCGTGCCATCACCGGATATGCTGAAAATGATACCATCACTGTAAAAGCATTTATGTTTGACATTCCCGGCAATGAAACAGAAGGAACTGAAAGTGCCACTAAGTTACTCATTGATGAAACACCGCCCTCACTTGTCTCTGTTTCCTATGAATCCAATTTTTCTGATTCTTCCTTGGCCACGGTTGGGCACGTCATCACGTTAACATTCGAAACCGACGTAGAAATCCAAACACCTACTGCGTCCATTTCCAATAATTCAGCAACCATTTCAGACCTTGGAAACAACCGCTGGACCGGAACGTACACCATGCAGGAAAGCGATGAGGATGGGATCATTCCATTTCAAATAAATTCACTGACGGACTCCCGCGGCAATCCCACAGAAGGCACAAATGAAACAACTGACGGTACCCAAGTCACGTTTGACAATACTCAGCCAACTCTTAGTCTAGTAAATATTGAGTCTAATAATGCTGATTCATCATGGGCAAAAGTTGGAGATACTGTTACTGTGGCATTTAAAGGCAACGAGCTTTTAAGTGATCAATCAGTAACCATTGTTAATCAAACTGCAACAATCACTTCTACGGGATCTGCTAATTTTTATTCTCTCAGTTTTGATGGAATAGATGATTTTATTGAATTACCAGATGGTATAGTTGCAAGTTTGGATGACTTTACGTTTGAATGTTGGTTCATGACAAATGCGAATGCGGGCTGGTCTAGATTAATGGATTTTGGATCAAGTACGGCTGTCAATATGTTTCTAACTCCAAGTTTTTCTGGAACGAATATTCCACGATTTGGAATTACAACATCAGGTAGTGGCTCTGAGGAAAGAATAACATCGTCTTCTGAACTTAACCAAGGACAATGGTACCATATTGCAGTTACCATTAACAATTCTACCAATACCGGGAAAATGTATATTGATGGTATTTTGGTAGCTCAGAATAATTCAATGACACTTTCACCTAGCTCACTAGGCAACACAACAAATAATTATTTTGGAAAATCCCAATACAATGATCCATACCTCAATGGTATGATTGATGAAGTAAGCGTTTGGAATAATGCTCTTACAGAACAAGAAATCCAAGACAACATCAATAGTCAATTATCTGGTAATGAAACTGGTTTAGTTGGCTACTGGAATTTTAATGAAGGTTCCGGAAGTGTCGTATACGATCAATCTGGAAGTAGTAATGATGGAACTATAAATGGTGCAACTTGGAACACTGATATTCCTATTAATAAGAAATATTATGCTAAATATGTCATGACAGAAACAGATCCTGAAGGAGAAGTCCCGTTTGAAATTGTAGTAACTGATTCGGTTGGCCTGGTCAGTAATCCCATCACCAGTACAACGGATAATAGTGTTGTAATTTTTGATCGAACGGCGCCAACCCTTTCCATGGTCCATATCGAATCCAACAATACCAACAATATTTTAATCGCCATTGAAGGAGATGAAGTTTATCTCACCTTTACACCGGAAGAACCGCTGATTATGGATTCTATTGTTGTGACTATTGGCGGAGAAGCCACAACCCTGACAGAATCAGATGGCACGTATACAGCAACCTTGGTCATGAGCGGTGATGAACCGGAAGGCATCCTGGATTTCACTATTGATTTTAAAGACCGAGCCGGCAATCCCGGAATCCAGGTCACCACCACCACCGATGAGAGTTATGTGAATCATGATGTGTATCCGCCTGAGATTGAAACCACTTCCATTGCTTCCAACGGCGCAGATACATCTTGGGCCAAAGTTGGGGACTCTGTTTTTGTTACCTTCACAGCTTCGGAGGTGTTAGACAATATTACAATCACCATCGCCGGTGTTTCTGCTGATTATGATGAATTGTCCCTTACAAAATACCAAGCCTATCACGTCATGGAAGAAACCAATGATGAAGGGGGAATTCCATTTTTGATTACCTATTCAGACTTGGGCGGCGCCACTGGTCCTGATGCAGATTCCACAACAAATAACTCTCGAGTCCGGTTTGATAAAACTTTACCGGAATTATATGCAACGGGCATGGCAACGAATAATGAATATGGCGATTCTTTAGCGGGCATTGGGACTGTGGATACCTTATCCTTTACAATTAGTGAAGCTTATCGAGATTTAAATGTCGAATTGTCCGGGGAGACAAAAACCCCCACAGAAGATGGCCTCAATTTTATAGCAACCCACACATTTACAGCTACGGATCCGGAGGGCTGGGTAACATTCTCTATTGCCATGACAGATTCTGCCGGTAATCCTTCTGATACACTCACCACCACGCAAGATGGATCCCAAGTTCGTTTTGATGGTACGCCGCCAACCTTACCTTTTGTGACCTTTTTCAGCAATAATAGTTTAGATACAACTTTATGTATTGTTGGCGATACCTTGGTTCTGCAATACACTGCAGCCGAAACATTGCGTGCTTCAACCATCACAATAGCAGGTAGTTCTCCCAATGAAACCTCTTTTTCCTCAGGAAAATATCGGGCTGCTTATGAAATGACCGGCAGTGAGGCCGAAGGATTTATTCCTTTTTCAATTTATGATTTGGAAGATTGGGTGGGCAACATTGGTGATATGGTGAACACTACAACCAATGGAAGCAGCGTTTTATTTGATATGACACCACCGGCAGATTTTACTGTTGGCTCTGTGGCTTCGAAAGAGGGTGTTGAGGTTTCGGGGTATTGGAATGCATCCAATGAAACCTTAGAGGTAATTGTTCCAGTGGCAAATGATGAAACATTGCCCGAGGGTGGAATTCAGCTTCAGTCATCTTTTGGAGGCGATTTTTTCAATTTAGCAGATACAGTTCTAATCGAAGAAAGTGATTTGGGGACAGATAAAATTATCTCAGTATCGGAAACGGATTTTGAAAGTGTCACAGATTTTGCTGAAGGTGGAAACGCCACTTTTCAGGCACTGCTTTGGGATAAGGCAGGAAATACAACGATGGGAACCACCAGCACATCTAATATTCACATTGATGAAACATTGCCCACATTAGAGACGGTGATTCAACGGACGAATAATGCTATTGGTGATTCATTGGCAAAAGTTGGCGATAAGGATACTCTGTCATTTATGGCTGCGGAAGGCCTAGATTCCCTCACTGTTCAAATCTTGAATCAAGATGTGACTACATCCGGTGCAAATAGGGATTGGACCTCAACTTATACTTTCCAGGAAACAGACACCGACGGCATCGTGAATTTTAATATTGTATTTATTGATACGGCTGGGAATATGGGCACGGAGGTTTCTGCCACCACCGATGGAAGCCAGGTTCGTTTTGATGGTACCAATCCAACCCTCGCCAGTGTCGTATTTTCATCAACAAATACTTTGAATAATGATTTGGCCATCATCGGTGATACGCTTTTCTTGGATTTCATGACAGATGAAGATTTGTATTCTTCCGATGTAACAATCGCCGGATTTGATGCAGATACAACATTTGAAATCACAGGGCGGACGCCCTATCGGTCTTGGCGAATAATCAATGGAGATGAGGATGAGGGCTATATTTCTTTTGTGATTGTTTACACAGATTTGGTCGGGAATATAGGCGACACCATCGAAACCACCACAGACGAATCATCCGTCTTGTTTGATATGACGCCGCCGGCTGATTTTGATTTGGGCGCTGTTACTGCACAGGAGGGCGTTGAAATTTCCGGATATTGGAATGCATCCAACCAAAGGTTGATCGTGAGTGTTCCCGTGGATAATGATGAAACATTACCGGGAGGTGGTGTCCAACTTCAATCATCCTTTGGAGGAAGTTATGCTGATTTAACTGATACCGTTTTGATTGAAGAAAGTGATTTAGGGACAGATAAAATTATCTTAGTATCGGAAACGGATTTTGAAAGTGTCACAGATTTTGCTGAAAATGGAAACGCCACTTTCCAAGCCCTCCTCTGGGATAAGGCTGGGAACACAACCACAGGAACTGTAAGTACAACTACCATTCATATTGATGAAACATTACCCACTTTATCTGAGATTTCCCTTTATTCAGATAACGAGCTGGATTCAACTTGGGCGAAAATA
>CAXFCD010000235.1:0-2395 GCA_964001155.1 uncultured bacterium
GATTCTTTATATTGCCAGCCGATTTCATCATTACCTTGGAACCAAGTGAACCCTTTTTTTTCTGAGACATAAGGTGCTTGGGGAATCACCCATTTTGTGTCCGGCAGCCGAAGTAATTTTGTCACCGGTTCCATGGATGTAACATTGCCCGTCCACCCATGAATGGCGATAATAGCTCTTTTTGGATTTTCAGATGTTGAAAAAGTGTTTAGGATCATTTATTGGTATTCAATACAGCAACAATCATCCACGATTGTTGCTTCAGAGAAATCAGTTTCGTCCAATTTAAATCGAATGCATTTACCCACATCAGTAGTCACATTTATTTCTGCCAACCCGGCGATATCTTCCACTGTAACCTCTTTGTAAAGAAATCCATCCACCAATCCACCGCCACATTCTGTGCAACTGGAATTGGAACTGCCACCGCAGCTTGCTAAAAAAACTGACAGGGTCAGGGAAACAAATATTTCTCTCATTTTGATTCCTTATTTGGGTTCATGAGCCCGGGGTTCGGTTGCGCTCATATTCATCCATTTTTTGTTTAAAATCTTTCAAATTTTTTGCCTGCAGCAAGGGGCTTATTTTAATGTTTTCTGTCAAGGTAATCGTTGGAGATTCTCCGTAATCATGCCCGGGATAAATCCTTGTATTTCCCGGAAGGGTCAACAGTTTATTATACACGGAATCATAAAGATCAGCAATATCACTTTTCGCGGAAATGACCCGCCCGGTTCTACCCACGAATAGCGTATCACCGGTGTAAATGACTGAATCTAACTGGTAGCAAATGGAATCATAATAATGTCCCGGTGTGTGTAGAGCGATCAGATGCATTTCCCCGATTTTGAAAGCTTGGTTATGGGCTAAAGTTTTAAAATTTTTCCCGCCGGGATTTTGGGTTGTTTTCGGATGGCCTAACACAATTATTTCGGGAAGAGCTTTTACATATTGTTCCAGATAGGCAATGTGGTCCCCGTGAGTGTGGGTCAAAAGAACGACCAGAGGTTTGTTATGTAGAAAGGGGGATAAACGACTGAATTCCACGGCAGCATCCACGATCAACTGAGCGCCTGTTCTGCTGCAGGTGACCACATAAGTGAAATTCTTGTCATATCCGCCTAAAAGAGAACGAATTGAAAAATTGGTCGTTGGTATCATGAATAATTGCCGGAAGAGGCGTTAAAATTCTGTAATTTTCATGCTGTAAACATAGCACTGTTGCAACTTTAATCAATCGATCAGTTTTAAAAAGGATAAATAATCATGCAAAGACGACAATTGGCATGGTATCTCATATTTGGTGGCTTGGCGGTCATTTTATTGTCATTTGTTACCATTATACTATCATTCATTGGTGATCACCCGGTTTTGGGTCTGGCTATCATTGCCATCATCGCCGGTGGGTTTTTATTGGTTTTGGAATCCAAGGATTCTGAATAAACCAACTCATACTAATTTTACTTAACCTATTCATTAATACAGGAAAAACAAAATGAAACGTGGAATAATTCCATTGGTCGTGCTTATTGCAATCGGATGCGGATCTGACAGTAATCGGCCAAAAGTATCTCAATTATCAACCTTCAAGGATTCAACCAGTTACGCATTGGGCGCTGACCTTGGTGCGAACCTGAAACAACAAAGTGTCGAAATTGACTATGACGTATTTATGGCTGGACTTTTAGACGGCCATGAAACTGGCGAAGTTTTATTGGACCCCAAGCAACGGCGGGAAATGATTGTTTCCTTGCAGAAACATCTCCGTAATAAAGCAAAAGAAGCAGAAAATGTGAACTTGCAAGCTGCGGATGAATTCTTGGTCAAAAACAAAGCAGAAAATCCTGATATCAAAGAAACACCTACCGGACTTCAATATCGAGTCATAAAAGAGGGGGATGGTGATTCACCGGGGAAAACAGATAAGGTAAAAGTTCATTACGTAGGAACGCTCATGGATGGAACCAAGTTTGACAGTTCTGTGGATCGTGGTGAACCTTCCGAATTTGGCTTAAATCAGGTGATCAGAGGTTGGACGGAAGGTCTTCAACTCATGAAAGTAGGTTCCAAGTTTGAATTCTTTATTCATCCAAAAATTGCATATGGGAACCGCCCCAAACCCAATATTCCTCCCCAAAGCTTGCTGATCTTTGAAGTGGAATTACTGGACATAGTTGAAAAGAAATAATCTTTATTAATAACCAAAATGAAAAAAGGGGTAGTGCCCCCTTTAAATTTCATTGCATCAAGCCCCAGTGGATTTTTGTTTGTGGGATGATGGGTAGATTTTAATATGCAGAATAATATGGAGTTAATATTCAGAAAGGCAAAAGAGGGTGATATACCGAATATAGTAAAAATGTTAGCCGATGATGAACTTGGTTCCAAAAGAGAA
>CAXFCD010000236.1:0-1756 GCA_964001155.1 uncultured bacterium
AAATCTTTTTCACTCTTTTCATCAAGAATGGATACGTTATTTGGAGCCGATATGGACGAACGGACCGGAACGGCTTTATTATTGGATACCCGGATCGCAAGTTCCGTGGGCTGGAACCCCTCATTTGAAATCGTAACGGTTAACCGATAAATATCATTATCTAAATAGGTTTGTTCAACATCGGTAATAGCTAGCAAGGGGGTAGATCGTGCTTGCATTAACATAAAATCAACATTGCGCTCTACTTCCTTTGCAAGAGCTGGTGGCAGGGGATTATTTTGTCCAAATTTTTTCCAGCCACCGATTTCAACCTTTCCTAAGGTAGGATGATTAAATGCTTTCCAATCTTTAAACACTTCACCTTTCATCGCTTCGTCGTTATAACGTAGTTGCTCTGATTGGGATACACGTCCATCTTTATCTAGATCATTCCCGAAACGATATATTTCGTTCGCAAAGGCGAGAATACCAAATAATTCATACATGCCATCTAATGAACCACCATAGGCAGCATAATTGTCATTAATTTCATCATGACCGTAGAAATTTCCGCCCCCATCAAATGGATCCATTCCTTTGATCTCCCCTTTTTCATTTCGAGTGAGTTGTCCTTTCCCTCGATTTTTAGATCCTCGTGGCCAATTCCATTGATAAACGGATGTGGCTAAACCATACTCTGTAATCTTGAGTCCTCGTTCTGATAAAGCAATGTATAGATTTAAATCGCTACTTGGGAGTTTCATTTCTGGAACGGATGGCGGTCTTAATATCACGCCTCCTGTAGAGTGTAAATGTTGAGAGGCGGCAATATTGGGGTGATCTGCAATAAAATCAAGGACACTTCTTAGCTCGGACTCTGATCCTGGAAAAGATCCAGAACCACGTTGCTTTAAATTCCAGTTTCCTGGATAATTCCGATTGGGGTCGATTCCTCCTGGCCAGTCTTCATTATATTTCCCATCGCCATCGTCATCAAGCCCTTCACTATAACGTTTGTAGTAAGGTCCTTTATCGTCCGGTTTACGCATGCGGAGCAAGCGATCATCTTTTTCATCTTTCACCCAATTCCCAGATGGGTCAACCACGCGCATCTGTAGTGCCATATTGTCTCCATCAAGATCATCGGGACCATCTTCATCAAATTTTCCATCATTATCATCATCCCATGGCCGTAAAGTAGAATCTCGGGGTCTTAAAGGGGTATTATGCTGATATTCTGAGCCATCAGGGATCATATTAGGGACAATGTAAAAAACGCGCGTTTTCATGAGGGTTTTAGTCGCCTTATCATTTGCTGTGACTAAGCGATGAATAAGCCCTAAAGCAGCTTCCGTGGAAACGACTTCATCTGAATCCACCCCACCATCAACCCAGATAGCCGGTTTATCTTCGGGTTTTCCACTTTTAAAATCCGTAACCGTAAGAAGCCATAGATCCCGACCTTGGTAAGATTTACCAATAGAGATTAAATCTGTGTACTGAGGATATTTTTTATTAACATCCTTCAAAAATTTGACCATTTCCTTATAATCGTGATAACAATCAAACTTCATCGATTTTGAGAATGGATCGCAGGATTTAAAAAATAATTTGTCGTTATTGGCAGACAAGATCATCGTAAATAATAAAAATAGCGGTAAATATTTATGTGTTTTCAATTGGGTTCCTCCAGTACTTAAGATTCTTTTTGATCAATTTTTTCATTAATTGCATCTCGAACAGAAATAATTTCATCTTTTAATTTATTCCATTCAGT
>CAXFCD010000237.1:0-19136 GCA_964001155.1 uncultured bacterium
AACATTTTATGCTGTATTTTGTAAGACAGATATTCCGTAAATGAAAAATGTTGTAGAAGTCAGTTCCGACGCAGGGCGTTTGTCCGCCGGAGATAATAATTTTCAGCAATTTCAATCTATATTGGCCAAAGTACCAATTTCAACACGAATAGAAGCTGCGTGTCAAGTCATTGTGGTTCCAAACGACCAGTAAAAATTATACTACATTGATTGTAAATCTGTCTTAAGACGAAGTAATTTTACCGTCTTAAAATGAACACATTTTATTATATATGTCAGATTTAGCACTCTTCGGCGGAAGCCCAATTAGAACAAAACCATTTCCTGAGTGGCCACGAACCAATGAAGCCATTCGTGAAAAACTTATTTCCACTTTGGAAAATGAGCAATGGGGTGTAGGCAGTAAAACCATTGACGAATTCAATATTTCCTTTGCTGAATATCATGATGCGAAACATTGTATTTCTGTTCACAGTGGTACGTCTGCACTTTGGGTTGCTTTAAAGGCTGCCGGCGTGCAAGCTGGCGATGAAGTGATTTTACCAGCTTATACATTTATTGCTACGGCAACAGCAATTCTCATGGCAAATGCCATTCCTGTTTTTTGCGATATTGAACCGGAATCTGGCAATATGAATCCGAACGATATTGAATCTAAAATCACCGATAAAACAAAAGTGATTCTTCCGGTGCATGTGGCAGGATCTCCTGTGAATATGAATGCAATATTAAATATTGCGGAAAAACATGAAATTCTTGTGATTGAAGATGCAGCACAGGCTCATGGAGCTACTTACGAAGGGAAAAAAGTTGGCGCGTTGGGAGAAGGTGGAATTTTCAGTTTTCAGTCATCAAAGAATATGAGTTCTGGCGAAGGCGGCGCCATTATTACCAATGATGATGAATTTGCTGAAGCCTGTTTTTCTTATCATAATTGTGGCCGTGTGAGAAATGGTGCATGGTATGAGCATCATCGTTTGGGAAGTAATCTCCGCATGAGCGCTATCAATGCTGCCATGTTAATTCCACAAATTGAATCTCTCGAAGCAGATATGGCTTTGCGTGACAAGAATAGAGAATCTTTGGATGAATTCATATCCCACATTGACGGACTGGAACCTATGTCATTTTCCGAAGGTACTACTCGTTCCGCAAACCATATTTATATGTTCCGGTATGATGAATCAAAATTTGATGGCATCCCAAGGGAAACCTTTTTCAAAGTCATGCAAGCAGAAGGCGTTTATACATATAAAGGATATAATCCATTGTATCGTGAACCGCTTTTTATCACCAATGAGAATGAATATCCATGGTTGAAAGGAAGAGACTATTCTTCCTTATTTTTGGAGAACACTGAAACATTTTCAGAAAAAGAAGCCGTTTGGTTGAAACAAAATCATCTCTTAGGCGATGAAGATGATATTCAGGATATTAAAAACGCATTTGAAAAAGCAACAGAAGCAATGAAACAGAATCCAAAACCCTTTTTAGATTTTAACCTTTAGAAAAGGAAGAAACATGAAATTAGACTTAGACTTAAAACAATTAATGAGCGCTGTGGATGTGCCTGCACAATGGGTGGGACTCCGAGAAGTGTACGAAGCGCATACACCACGAATGATCCGTGATGGAGTTCCTGTTGCCAATGGACGTGCAGCAACACACGGTATTATGGTTGAAGTATTAGCGGATGGTCAATTCGGATATTATGGCACACCAAACATGACACCTGAAGGAATCGCAAATGCTGCTAAAAAAGCATTTCAACAAGCAAAAATTGCATCGTGTCATGCCACCTATGAATTTGACGAGACAGCGAGACCATCCCACCAAGGGAATTATCAATCGCCGTACACAAAAAATAGAGAATCTCTTTCCGCAGGTGCATTGAATGAAACATTGTTAGAAGCATACAACCATTTGAAAGTATCCGATAAGATCGTCAGCGCATCTTCGCTTTGCCAGGTGATTGAAACATCTTTCCGGTTTGTAAGCACCAATGGAAGCGATATCAATCAGGATTTTCTCATGTTGGAATTTGATTTAAGTGCTACTGCTGCAGATGGCACCAATCAACAGACCAGAACTTTTGGTGGCATGCGTGGAACTTGTCGGCAAATGGGCATGGAATATTTCGATAAATATGAAATTTTAGCCAACGCAAATCGCATCGGTGAACAAGCCATCGAATTGTTGGATGCAGAAGATTGTCCCACAGGTGAGATGGATGTGGTCATCGCCCCGGACCAAATGATGCTTCAGATCCATGAGAGCATTGGTCATGCGTTGGAAGTAGACAGAATTCTCGGAGATGAGCGGAATTATGCCGGTTGGAGCTTTGTGAAATTGGAAGATTTCGGCAAACTTCAGTATGGCTCCAAGCTCATGAATATCACCTTTGATCCGACTTTGGAATCAGAATTTGCTTCCTATGCTTATGACGATGGCGGACTGAAAGCGACGAAAGAATATTTAATCAAAGACGGTTTGTTGGTTCGTGGGTTAGGCGGACAAGAAAGTCAGATCCGATCCGGATTGGATGGTGTAGCAAATTTCCGTTCCAGTGGATGGAACAGAGCACCCATCGATCGAATGGCGAATATCAATCTTGAGCCCGGCGATTCCACATTTGATGAATTGATTGGACAGGTGGAAAACGGCGTTTACATGGAATCCAATAAATCCTGGTCTATTGATGATTATCGGAACAAGTTTCAGTTTGGTTGTGAATACGGCCGGTTGATCGAAAATGGTAAATTGACCAAAGTTTTGAAAAATTCCAACTACCGCGGCATTTCAACGCCATTTTGGAATAGTTTGAAAGGCGTGGGAAATTCAGACACATTTGGAATATATGGTACACCTAATTGTGGAAAGGGTGAACCGAATCAGGTTATCCGAGTAGGACATGCTTCACCGGCATGTTTGTTTGAAAATATCCAAGTTTTTGGAGGTGTATAATGGAAAAGATCTTTAATCAATTAAGTGATTCTCTATTCTCTGAATTGAATTCGGGAGAAAATTTGATTTTGTCATTTTCTGGAGAAAACAGCCAATTTATTCGATTCAACAATGCAACGGTTCGTCAGACAGGATTGGTTGATGATGCGGATCTTGGATTGAAATTCATTGCAAACAATCGAACTGTTCGGGGCGGATTTACAGTTTCCGGAAATCTTGATACAGACGTGGTTCGCGGTAAAGCTGAAATTACCAGAATGCGAACGGAAGCACAGGAAATTCCTGAAGATCCTTTTGTTGTTTTGCCGGAAAATTCCGGTTCAAGTCACGAAGTAAAATCTGCTAATGGATTGCCATTTGAAAATGCGGTCGATTCAATTTTGCCTGCTATGGCTGGTGTGGATTTTGTTGGTATTTTTGCCAATGGACGTATGTTCCGCGGCAATGCGAATAATCTTGGACAAAAACACTGGTTCGAGACAGAATCCTATAGTTTGGATTATTCCTTGGTCACACCGGAACATCAAATGGTGAAAGGATCATTCGCCGGTTCGGATTGGAACCAACAAGATTATGAAGCCTATGTAAAGCGCTCCAGAGAAAAACTAACACTCATGGCACGGAAGCCTATTAAGGTTGATACAGGGAATTATCGAACTTGGTTCGAATCTGCAGCTGTTGCTGATTTTCTCGGGATGTTTAGCTGGAACGGCATTTCTGAAGCGTCCTTGAGACAAGGTTGCAGCGGATTTGGTCGCATGCGTCACGATGATGTTCGTTTATCACCTAAATTTTCTGTAGTGGAAGACTTTACTCCAGGGTTTTGTCCCAAATTCAATTCCAATGGGGAAGTATCATCCGATCAATTGGTCTTGATTGATAATGGTGAATTGAAAAACACATTGGTGAGCAGTCGTTCTGCGAAAGAATATGGCGTAGAATCCAATTTTGCAGAAGGCGGCGAATATTTACGTTCACCAAAAATGAACTCTGGTTCATTGAACCATGAAGATGTGGTTACATCCATAGATAAAGGATTGTACTTATCCAATATCCATTATCTCAACTGGAGTGATAATGCCGGCGGTCGCATCACTGGGTTGACACGTTATGCCTGTTTTTGGGTTGAAAATGGTGAAATTGTTGCACCTATCGAAACCATGCGATTTGATGATTCATTCTACAACTTCTTTGGTGAAAACTTGGTGGATGTTGAAGATAAGGTCAGCGTAAATCCTGAAGTAGAGACCTATGGCGGGCGCTCCCTTGGCGCCACAACCTGTCCTGGTATTTTAGTGGATGATTTTGCTTTGACGTTGTAATCTATGGATCTTTCCGGAATTCTACTTTTTATCATTGGTGTAGCCATCGGTGGCGGACTTGTTTGGTTTGTGCGCCAGAAAGAGGTGGATTCTATCCAAAAAAATCAAGATGATCTAAAACAGGAATTCGAAAATTTGTCCAATAAAGCTCTATTGGAGAATCAGGACAAATTTTTAGCATTGGCTTCCGAGAAATTCTCAGATCTCTTGAAAAATTCAGATAAACAATTAGATAATAAAAAAGAACTCATCGATTCCACCTTGGATGAAATGAAAAAAAATCTAAAGAATCTGTCTGACAATACAGTGGCTTTAAAAAGCCAGATGGAAGAATCAAAAAGCAGTGTTGGTGAATTGACGGATACGACGAATCAATTACGTCAAATTTTGTCTAGCTCTCAAGCTCGTGGGCAGTGGGGCGAACGCATGGTAAAGGATATCCTTGATTTTATCGGATTGGTGGAAGGAATTAACTACTCCCAGCAATCTCAGGTTGCTGATGGAAAAGATAGACCGGATTTCACATTCTTTTTGCCGGATGATAAAGCTGTCAATATGGATGTGAAATTTCCATTAGCACATTATGAAAAATATGTTGCAGCCGACTCCGAGTCTGAACGGAATGAAGAAAAAAAGTTATTCTTGACGGATGTAAGAAACAGAGTGAAGGAAGTGTCAAAACGGGGCTATATTGATCCAAAAGGCGGGACAGTTGATTATGTGTTATTGTTTATTCCAAACGAGAGTATTTACGCCTTTTTGAATCAAGAAGATCATGACCTTATTGATTTTTCTCTTCAACAGAAAATTCTGTTATGTTCACCGGTAACGCTTTACGCGATTTTATCCTTGATTCGCCAAGCGGTGTCAAATTTTGCCATGGAACAAAAAGCGGGAGAGATGCAGGAATTGGTAGGCGTCTTTCGTAAACAGTGGGCAAACTTTGTTGAAAAAATTGATGCAATGGGGAAAACGTTGAATTCCTTAGGAAACCATTATGAAGAATTAAGTGGAACAAGACGAAGAGCTTTGGAAAAACCTATGGATAAAATTGAAGAATTAGAATTGGGATCGAAAGAAGTGAAAGAGATTGAAGGATGAGAAAATTTAGTATAAGTATAATTTTATGTTTAAGTGCTTGCGTAGCACCCCCGGAATACACGGATGGCCTTTTGGAGAATATCCCTGCGATTGTAAATGACGCAGATTATTTTTCGTTATCTATTTTGGGTGACGAATTCACGGAAGACCATGAATGGGAATTATCTTTATCAACTGATACGACGGATACTATTCTTACTACACTTGTTCTTACTGAATTAAAAATCGGAAATGCCGACTCTTCACTTTTGTTAATGATAAATGACTCAGGTGATACCATTTTTCGTCCCTATTTATTGGGAGATGTCGTATGGAGCAGCGATAATCCAATTGAAACAATCGGCTCCCCGAAAAAAATATCTTTTCTTGGTGATAATTTCACCGGCCGCCTTGAATTCCAAATTTTGAAGAAATAATTTCATCTAATCAATCATCTTCCCAAGCCGGGCAAACCAGACTTTTATAATCACATCAATCCTTCATATATTATTTTTTACATGTGGATAATAGGTGAAGTTATAATCTTATTTACATTGACAAAAAAAAGAAAGATTGGTATAATCGACTGGTTCCACATACCATAAATAACTGAATCTGCACTAGAATATTCTTTTTAATCAAAGATAAAGGAGTGTCTAATGACAACCTGCAGATACCAGCAATTCTCTCTACTAGTTATTCCCCTTTTAATTATATCACAAGGATGTCAAAACCCTGCTGTTACAGATGTTATGAATCAGGTGCAGGCTGCTGCTCAACCATCGCAGATAGTGCCTCAACGATCAAGCAATACCCAGCAGCCAGCCCAAACAACATCCAACGCACCTGCTCAGCAATTTATAGATATCCATGCTCTTGGAAAAAAAATAACATTGCATACTGATTTTGGAGAATTCTTGGGTCATCTGCCTAAGGGCAAAGATAAATCCAGAGTCTACTTAGCCCGAATTGATGATTTCCCCCTGGGCAGTGGTTACATGGGGCTAGATAAATGGGATATGGCATTGGAAACTGGGTTTATAGATGGGCTTCTTGACAAGGGATTGACAGTTGCAGAAAAACTGGATCATGTGAATCCGAGGAATCCTTCTGAATATATAGGCACATCTCCCCAGGATGCATTTTACATGCATGGGATTAATTTAAAAGATTTGGATATGATTAGAAGAGATTTTAAAGCCCCCATTCTTTTGACGTATCAGATTATGGATTTTTCTGAGATAAACCTATCAGTTATTGTGTATTTGAGATTGATTGATATTAAAAGTATGAAAGTTTTATCATCAGGTTTGATTCAAGTTGGTGAAAGTAATAATACAATGGTCAAAAATGATGTTTCAGCTTTTGATGATGCATACAATATAGTGAAGTCTGTTGCTGATTTTCCGTCATCTATATTTTCAAAAGGAACGACAATTGGGTTGCTAAATACCGATATTCTGAACATAACCGGTGCCTATAAAAATGCACCATCCAAAAAAGTTATGGCGATTGAGAACGGTATTATAACCGGATTAATCCACAACGAAAAATATAAGGATGCCGAACCAGTAATCATGGAAAAGACAGGTGGTTTCAAATTGAAGTATGCGCCTGTTTATAAAAACATTGTTTTTAATACGAATCCGATTCTGTATGAAAATTGGTCTGAATTTATTGCTGAGACAGACTGCAGTTTTTTGTTTATGTATCGCTATATGAAAGATAACGGGTTATACATGAAAATAATTGACACAAACGCCAATGGAAAGGTAATCTTTTCAAAAGCTTATGTATTTGATGGCAAAACCGATCAAGGGATTATTCAAAATCACAATATTGTAGCAGAACAATTTAAATCCAATATTGATTTCGGGAATCTTCGCGGGAAAAAAATCATGATTCTGGATGGAGACAAACAAGCAGTTGAATCTGAAGCCTATTTCAATATGCAACCAACATTTAATGAAATGAATCTAGCTATTGAAGAAGGGATGGTTTCAGCTTTGGTGGAAGAGGATGTTGCAATCTATGAAAAATTAAAGACACTTTATCTGAAGCGTCCATGGATGTACAATGGGAAAATATTTAATCTGAACCCATTGTATTTGGATGAATGGAATCAACTGAAAGAATTCGGCGTCGAAACTCTCATTGTTTACAACAATTTAATTCCATACGAAAAATTATCGCCTGGACATCCTGATTTTAAAAAGGTTGCGCTTGGAATAAGAGTGATTGATATCAGTACAGGTGATATTTTAGATGTCAGCGAATTTTCTAATCTGAATTAAAGGAGTTTATCCATGCATCACACACTTTTAACAATCATAACATTTCTATCAGTTCTATTTGCAAAAACTTTCACCGTATCCGATCCACCCATGATCTACATTTACCATTTTGTGAGTTATGATACTACATCCATTGTATTACATGGTGGTGTGCAAGATGAAAGTCAAAATAAGAAACTGAGATTTCCACTTTTTAAACCAAGTGATTTTACACCTGGTGGCGATGACGTAATTGTAGGGAAACCATTAGATCCAAAGCTTGTTTCTGCAATGGTTACATCTGCAGTTGCAAAAAATACACATGTTAATATCGCGGGTGAATCCATACAGAATCGAATCAAGACCGATAATTTTATCAAGTTGGTCAAATCCTATGATTATCCAAAAAGGACTGATTTTATTTTTATTGGAGAGATCAATACGGTTGCTACCCAATATGAGATAGACCTAAAGCTCATTGATGTTTCAACCCAAAAAATAGTTAGTGCAGAATCATTTAATCTGCCATTCAATTCTCTCGCAAATTTAAGAGCAACAATCAATTCATTAGTTGCACCAGTCATCCAAAATATTGTAGTTCCTTTTTTGGGTTCTGCTTACGTTAGAGTTGACTCAACTAGCCGAAATAAAATTCGCTGGAATGATATTTCAATCAGGCCGTTAAAATCAGTGGTAGGGACTGAAATAAAATCAACTAGCGATGAGGATTATGTTCCTTTTCAAACGGTTTCAATGCCATTGAATTTCGAAACAACCCATGGAGAAATATTAAAAGGGTTTGCGCCTACAGATCTAAAATTAGTTTCGGGACTTGATGGGAACAGTATGTTCTTAGCGGGAGATTATCGGTTTAAGGGATTTTTAAAAAATAATGAGGAACCATTCGAAACCAATTTTACGGTTTTACCGGGTGATTTAAATGAAATACACATGTCCCTCCCTTATACGCCACCCCCAAAAGATACGGACGGTGATGGTATTCCGGATGAGGATGATGCGTGTCCAGACCAACCCGGTGTAGCAAGTGAAGATTTGTCAAAGCATGGTTGTCCAATTCCGCCTCCACCAAAAATGTTAGGAAATATAACAATCTCAAATATTTGGAACGGCGTAGGTGTAGAACTCTTTGCCATTAGTGAAGATGGTGATGAATTAATTATGAGTGCTCATCGAAAAAGTGGAGAATTATATGTGGATTCATCTCCTTTTAATTCAACTTTGTCATCAGATAATACTCAAGTTACTATCTTGGATTTACCATTAGGGAATTATGTCAGAAATAGTTTTGCAATGACTGAAGAACGGTTCCCCGGGAAACATTATGTAAATATTTATTCAGATTTGGATTCGCTAATATTAAATGATGCCGAGGAAACATTATCCTCATTTATTGCAGATCAAAGTAAAACAAAAGGGAGAGAGGTTATTATTTACTTTGATCCTTTTACACCGGAAGAAGATGATGAATACCGGTTTTATCTAGGTGAGTCGTTGACACCCTTTACAGTTGCCAGTGTTGTCGGTGAGTTACATATTGTTGGGTTCCCAACGGCTTACTCAGATTCGATATTTGTTGAAAGAGAAGGATTTATGGATGCAGTAGTTCACGTTGAAAGTGGGTCGAAAAAAGGATACTACCTTGCGAATTTAACGATTCCAAGCGAGGAGGAGAGTTCAACTCAGGTGGGGTTTGATAAATTGTTAAAATTTAAGTAATAATAAAAAATATCACCCACTTAAAACCAATGAAGAAAGGGAAGATAATATCACTATTCAATAATTTATATTGAGTATTTGAAACTTTATGAAATTATTTGGTGAAATTAAATTAAAAAAGTTATTACCATTTGTACTGGTTACTCTGTTTGATCCCACTGTTCAATAACAGGATTCAAATCTCAAACAGATTTACAATTATTATACACCAATTGTAGGGTATGTCCAGTCAAAAGAAGGGACAGGTTCAGGTTTCTTAATCAAAGAAAAAAGAAATATTTGTAATAACCAATCCCAAAGCCAACAAGAATTTTTATTTGATATGATTTATATAGGAATTGTCTTTTTTGGGGCTTGGTGGTTAGTGCTTAAAATTCAAGGAGAATTATCTTTGAGATTGTTTAATGATTTAAGTTTGATCTATTTTTAATCTATAAATAAGATATCTCCTTTAATTGTCGTGTTGTGGAAAAAGGGTCCGCATTTGCGGCCCTTTTTTGTTGCTAATCATCAAAAAACTAGGAAATGTCCCTCAATCATTCTGATTGAGGGTGCTCATAAGGAAAGTCAATCAACCACCAGCTCACCATCATTCCTCCCACGCCGGGCAGAGAAATTCCTTATAATCACAATACTGACAGGTAAAATCTCCCTTTTTTGTCTCAAATGCCCCGGACCGAATGCCATTTGCCACATCACTAATCTTTTCCCGGTAAACATTCAATTCATACTCCGAAAATTTGTGGGATGATAGGGGATCATTACCGAATCGTAAAAAGTGCAAGGATGCCTCACCGGGCTTCCCGTTTACACCATTCACTGCGTCATTCAGCAATGCTTCAGTATAAAGCGCCATTTGGATATTATTTTTTGCTTTTTCTTTTTTCCTGCTTGTCTTGTAATCTATAATTCCCAAGGTGTCCCCGGTATTGTCAATACGGTCAATTTTACCGGAAATCTTGACATTAATTTCATCCATGAAATAAGAAAAAGGTGCTTCACATTCCAGAACATTGGGGGTGTTATTTTGTAGAAATTGGAAATAGTTAGATAATAGTTCTTCACCTTGTTTTTTGAACTCGTCACCCCGTTGCCGGTATTCAAAGGATTCTTCCTGCCAATATTTTTCCAGAAGATCCAACAACATTTGTTCCGTTTGATTATCAGGATCCAGCCCATGGAATTCTTCCAAAATACTATGCATGATGGAACCGAATTCTCCCGTGGCCCGTGTTTTTTTCTCCGGTACTTTATCAATATATTTGAGTCGGTATTTCAAAGGACAGGAATTGTATGTATCAATCTTGGTTGAAGACAAGTGGAGGGTGGATGTTGATTCAGAAACCGGTTCGGTTTTGTCTGTATCCTGTACATGATCTTGAGTCATTTCATCCAAGATTTTTCGAGCATTTTCCAATTGATTCGCAGCGATCTCTCGGTTGAGTTCTGCCAATAATTGTTGTCGCTTTTCACTTAAGGATACGGTTTTATTTGTGTGTGCATTCATGGTCTCTATCTCCATGGGGTTTGGTTTAATATTTTCTAATTCTTGTGTAAAAAGGGATTGCCTGGAAGTTGGACCGAATAAATATAAAATTCTTTCTGCTCGGGTGATGCCCACATAAAAAACACGCCGTTCTTCCCGATTGTGCAATTCTCGAAAATCTGTGTCTGCGTCTTGTTCCCACGCCATCCAAGAAGTGGGCAGGCGGTCAATGGTTGCGTGTTTCATCACTCTGGAAGGAAAACTGCCGCTGTACAAAAATGGCAAAAATACCACCGGAAACTGCAGTCCCTTACTTTGATGAATGGTCATGACTTGAACAGCCATGTTTCCGGTTTCGAGTTCGGGCTGGGCAGCGTTTTGATTGGAAGCCAGGGCCATCACTTCCATAAATGCCAACCAATCCATCAAAGTGGCATTAGTGTCTTTATTTACAAACTGTTCTGCAAGATTCAGAATTTCGCCAACATTAGCTAGGTTGAGCCGTTGAGCATATCTATAATTATTTCGAATAGTTTTGACTAAAGAGGATTGCTTTAAAACAGTCAGAATTTGCCAGACCATTTCATCCGCTTTCAATTTTTTATCCAATGCTTGTTGGATGGAATCTATGGAATGTAACAATTGAGTAATTTCTTCAGATTCATTTTTTATTTTATTCAATTGTTCCAGTTTATCTTCTACAGACTTTTTGTTCATTTGTCTGTAGAATGCTTGCGCCCATGATTCCCCCAACTGTCCTCTCAATATCCGGAATAGAGCGATGTCTGAATAATCATCTTTGCATATGAAGTGACCCCAGGCTAACACATCTTTCACAATGGGAACATCAAAGAATTTCTCAATGTGGATATCCACAGGAATAGCGGACTTTTGCATGGCATTGGCTGCCTCTATTACATTGCTCCAACCTCGACAAATAACAGCAATATCGCCATAAAGTGCTTGACCATCATTGATTAAAGAATGAATCAAATTCGGCAATACATCCAGTGTCTCCTGCTTATTGGCTTGAATCCATATTGGTTTTGGCCCGGATTGGGCGTTCTCCGGTAAGCATTTCAGGACTTTGAGTGTCCGGTCCGGATTGAGACAAATGGTAGCATTGGCAAGATCAAGAATTTCCTGGGTAGAACGCCTGTTTTCCACCAACGGAATTTCCGCATAATTGGGGTGGGCTTCATACCGGTTCCTGAAATCGGCAATATTGTAATAATTGGCACCGCGAAAAGAATAAATGCATTGGTCCTCATCCCCAACCACGGTAATGCTGGGACTCTTTTCAGCGATAAGATTCACTATTTTATTCAAGGCAAAATTGTTATCTTGATATTCATCGATGAAAATGTGTCTGTATTCATCCCGAATTTGGTTTAAGACAGAAGCATCGTTCTTCAGTAATTCGTAACAGCCCAAGATCATATCACCGAAATCCAGGGCATTTTGTTCCGCTTTGGCAGATTGGAAAAATGAATATCCTTTCACCAGGTCATGGAGTTGATTTCTAACATCATCAAAATTGGTACTTTTATCATGTATGCCGGGAAAATTTTGTTCAAACCAATCCTGAGAATTTTCCATATCATTCAGTTTGGATTCTAATTCAGCAGGAGAGAGCAATTCATCACTGACCCGATTAAAAAAGGGAATAAATGATTCGCGAATGGCCTTAACAGGATTATCAGCAAATACTCTTGATTGGATAAAATCCATTTCATCAAAATGTTTGATGAGGTAATAGAGTACATCACTTTCCTGCCAAAGCACATCATACATTCGGTCGTCCGGTCCGTACCGGCGAAGGATAGTATGGCAAAAACTGTGGAACGTGCCTACAAAAATTGATTCTGTTTGTCCACCGAGAATTTCATGAATTGTTTCTTTCGCTTCTGCAGTGGCCTTTTCGGTAAAAGTCAGCAAAAGGACATGCTCGGGTTTTATTTGCCGGGATGAAATGAGGTGCCGTATGCGATAAAGAAGGGTAAATGTTTTTCCTGTTCCGGCACCGGCCAAAATCATTAAGGGCCCCGGTGGATGATAAATAGCAGCAGATTGTTCAGGATTAGGGACGGGTTCTTTGTTGATGTCTGCCATAAAGAAGGATTAATTAATAATATAACGGAGGAAAGATAAGAAAGTTTTTATGACCGATAAAATGGCAATGGTGAAATCAAAAAAAGTTTTTTAACCTCCGGTACCGATGAGCGTCCTATAGGGCGAAATGATATGCAAAATGACCATGAACTCATACGAAAATACCAAAAAGGAAATTTATCCGCATTCGATGAAATTGTCCGACGGCATTTATCCAACACTATTGGGTTTTTCTACAATATCACCCGGGATCAAATGGCTTCGGAAGATTTGGCGCAAGATGTTTTCTTTAAACTCCATAAACATCTTAAAAATTTCAGGTTTGAGTCCGCATTAACAACCTATCTGTACCGCATCAATGTTAATACAGCCAATTCATATCTTACGCGGAATAAATGGAAAAATTTTCTTCACATGGACCAAGCACCTGATCGGGGGGAAAGGGACACAGAATTGGAATATGAATGGACGAGAAAAGAATTATGGGATGCCATTGCAAAATTGCCTAAAAAACAGCGAGCGGTGGTCATGATGCGTATTGCCCAAAATTTACCTTACAAAGATATTTCAGAGATCACCGGTATGTCGGTGGGGACAGCAAAAGTAAATTTTCACCATGCAGTCAATACACTAAAAGGATGGTTAAATGATGAATGATTTCGAACAAAAATTAATGAATCAAAATTCGGATTCCTCTCCTGAACCAAATCCCGATGAATTTATATCAAATTTACACGGGCGAATCGAACAATCTTATCATAACAAACGGACTGCTGTAACCGGTTTTATGCTGCTTGTAATTGTTGTGTTTTTATCCACATCAGACATAGCAGTATCGCCCCAAGCAAATACAATTTATGCGAATGAAACAGAAGATTACTTTGAAACTGATTTTTGGAATGTGAATAGCGATTCCCTGCAGTTTGATGAAACCTATTCAGAAGATCTTGCCTACTTTTTAATGGACGAAGGTGATCTTTGGGACACCATTGATTTATTCAATGAAATAGAAATAGAAGAGGAGATAACCTTATGAAACGATACTTAATAATCCTTATGACTGCCGGTTTATTGGCCCAGGATTCAGAGCATCATCTTGAACGGGATTTTCATGATAGAGACGTTGACCGCCACGAACGAATGGAAATGATGATGGTTTGGCGGCTCACGGAAGATTTGGAACTCACACCAGATCAAGCTGAGAAATTCTTTCCCAGATTCCGGAAACATCGGGAAGAATTGGAAGAAGTGAAAAAAATGGAACGTGTTCTTGGCAAGGAGATGAAACAAAAATTGAAAAAGGACGAAGATCTCTCTGAAACGGAAGTGAGAGCCACGGTGGCAAAAATAACTGAATTGCGGAAAAAACACGTGGATCTTGAATCGGCTTTTCTTATAGGTATGGATGATATTTTGTCACCCAGGCAATTGGCAAATTTGGGAATGTTTAAACAAAAAATGATGCGTGATATTCGCGGAGAACTCAAAGAAAGACACCGGGGGAAAAAAGGGCATCATGGTAAAAAGAAAAAGTGGGGCAACAAACGTCGCCGCGGATTTTAATTAAGGAGCAATTCTAATGAAAAAAATTATTTTACTTACAATTTCAACTTTGTTCGTCGTTGTGAGTTGTACAGACAACCGTGAACCGAATCTTGAAACCACACTGCTGGCTTTAATGGATGCGGATGAATTGATGGGGTTAGACGGATTTGATACAAACGGGGATGCAGATCTGGATTTTGACGTTGGACTTGAAACGGGCAGTTTGGCTCGGACATTCAGTGATACATTATCTTTTGGCGAAGGCTACAGAATCCGGTTTGGGCGCCGCATCACGGATCGCAATAGAACGGTGGAATTTGACGTAAATGGCGATACGGCCGTTGGACTGGTGACCTATGCCGTAAGCGGCACATTATATGTAAAAGCGTTCGATACGACCGATCATAGTCAAATTGATTCCATCAGTTTTTCCAAGGAATTTTCATCCACATTTGTACGAAAGGTTCGATTTGTCCAATTTGAAAATGCCAATAATCCCGACGGTTATGTCTGGCGTGTGAACGCACTGACACCCTTAGTTGGCGGCGCAGGGGATAAAGTTGCCATTACCGGCTTATCCATCTATGAATTAACCGATGATTTGGAGCAAGGTAATCTGCTTCATAATTATGTAGCGGAGAACATTGTCGATTTATTTATTGACCGTGAATCGTTACCAACCTTTACAGCATTTGTCCCTTACTTGGTAAAAGTTGTGGTGGCAAATACAGGACCGGAATTGACTCTTGATAGTACAGAAGTGGGGGAATGGGTTTTCAAGAATTATGGTCGCAGATATGATATGCGTGGCCGCCGACATTTAAATGATAAAGGATTGTTCCTGGATGAAATGATGAATGACAATATTCATTCCGGTGGTTGGCGAGCCCACGGACCGGGCTTTGGTCACCGCCATCGCGGTTTCCGTTCCTTTTTTGAAACGGTGGATTTAGCAACACTTTTTGTGGATGATGGTGGTTACAATACGTCTGTTTGGTCTATTCCGTATAGAATCGAACGACCTTAATTACCTTTTAAACAAATCCCAAAAAACCCCGTCATGGTTTATCTAATAATTGTGGCGGGGTTTTTTATGAAATATGGATGGTAATCCTTTGACGAAAAACCTTGCAAAAATTTTTGAATAACGGCACACATCCAATTTGTTCCCCAAGAATTGGAATTATTTCTCTTCATTAACTTTCGCAAGGTTATATTAAAACAGTAATTTCTTTTAATAATTTTTTCATTATTTCCAAAATAACCCCGAATGAAAACCTACAATTTCTCTGCTGGACCTACCTGTTTACCTGAACCCGTTTTAGAAGCAGCATCTGAAGCATCTCTTAATTATAAAAATACCGGAATGAGCATTCTGGAAATGAGCCACCGGTCTGCGCCCATTATTTCATTATTTGGAGAAACCGCCCAAAATCTTCGTTCCTTATTGGATGTACCGGAAAACTATCATGTTCTTTGGCTACAGGGCGGTGCATCTACGCAATTTTCAATGATTCCCTTGAATTTGCTCCCGAAAGATGGAACAGCAGATTATATAGAAACAGGGTCTTGGTCCACCAAAGCAATTGCCGAATGTAATAAAATTGGGAAAACAAACGTGATAGGCAGTTCACGCGATTCTACTTTCTCTTTTATTCCCAAAAATTGTGAGCAAAATAATGATGCTGTCTATTTACATATCACAAGTAATAATACGATTTACGGTACGCAGTATAAAGAATATCCTAAAATAGAAAACCCCAATGGATTTCTGGTAGCGGACATGTCTTCTGATATTTTATCCAAACCGATCAATGTTTCAGACTTTGGACTTATTTATGCCGGCGCACAAAAAAATATGGGACCCGCCGGAGTAACGTTAGTTATCATAAGGCCAGATTTAATTGGAAAAAATTTTCGTGATTTACCAACCATGTTGAATTACGAAACCCATGTGAAAAAGGATTCTATGTTCAATACACCACCGGTTTTTACTTTGTTTGTAGTGAATGAAACCTTGAAATGGATTCAAGAATTAGGTGGATTAGCTGCGATGTCTGAGATCAATGAACGAAAAGCAGAAAAACTCTACAATGCCATTGATGAAAGTTCAATCTTTAAGTCACCGGTTAATCCTGAAGACAGATCTTTAATGAATGTTCCTTTTGTTTTTTCACGAGAAGATTTGAATGATCAAGATTTTTTGGAATTTTGCGATAAGAAAGGATTAAAAACCTTGAAAGGTCATCGGTCCGTAGGTGGTTTTCGAGCTTCTATTTATAATGCTATGCAGTCAGAAGGTGTGGATGCGCTTATTGCAGCGATGAGGGAATTTGAGAAAATAAGTTAATCAATAATTCCCTGTTTCTCCAGCTTATCCAATTTTGGTTTGATGACAAATAAGCAATAGGGTTGGTTTGGATTATCTTCATAATAATTGTTATGATAATCTTCCGCATCTGAATAATTATTGAGCGCTGTGATTTCGGTTACAATTGGGTTTGGCCAATATCCGGATTTTCCTGCTTCAACTTTTGATTTTTCCGCTGTCCCTTTTTGGTCACGGTCATGATAGAAAATCACAGACCGGTATTGGGTGCCCACATCATTACCTTGGCGGTTCAAGGTGGTAGGGTCATGGGCTTGCCAAAACACGTTTAAGATCTGGTCATATGTGATTTGGTTTGTATCAAATTCAATTCGAGCCACTTCAGCGTGTCCCGTTTTTCCAGTGCAAATTTCTTTGTAAGTTGGATTTTTTACATGACCACCGGCATAACCCGGTTTCACGTCAATTACGCCATCTACTCTTTGAAAAACGGCTTCCACGCACCAAAAACAGCCTCCGCCTAACGTTGCGATTTCAGTTTGTTTCATTGGTTGTTGTGAAAATAATAAAAATGAAGAAAGAAAAAGATATGATGAAATTCGTTTCACCGGGTTACAACATGGTTTGATAAATACCATCCGCCGCGGCCCGATTTGACCATAATATTTGAAATACCGGTTTCATTCGTTCTATATCCAATCGGTGGACTTACTATGATTCTGTATGTGCCTGCTTCTTTCACTTGAAAAGCAAATTTCCCTTTTTGGTCTGTCACGCGTCGGTTGGGCATGCCTGCTAATCTTACTTCAACCCCGGGGACAGCTTTTCCTGTTCGTGCATCTTTCACAGATCCGTAGATCATTGAGGGTTCCAATAAATCTTCTGATAAATAGAGAGGTAACCCGGATCGAGCATAGATGGGAGAAGGGAAATAATCATCAATAATGTGAGCCAAATTTTCGTAATGACCCATTTGGGGCACATAACACCGGGCAGGGTCATAAACTGCACCATTCACTTCAATCTCAATAAAGCCATCACCCATGTCATGTGCTCGTCTGGATTTGATAAGGATTCTTTCTGTTGAATACCTGCCATTCACAATGGATAAATAATAAAAGACGTTTCCACGAATGAAAAATGTTTCAGCCCGGGATTCGATAGCGCTTTGAGCCAAAAGAGGTATTTTCCTATCGGTGGGAATCGGTGTAACCATTTGGCGCATGAATATATTATTCAGAGAATCCAAGTGTTCCGGACTCAAGTTTAATGTGACTTTCTCAAATTCCCGTGAGGAGAAACGAATTTTAGGTTTCCAAACATAGCCGACTTTTTCCATGATGAAACTTCCGTCATCCTTTGTAAAGGTGGAATCTTTCAATAAATTATTTCCACTTAATATTTCAACTTTTAGATCTGAGATTGGCGATTGATCTTCTTTATTCAAAGTGACACCGGAAATGGTATTGAGTTGGAATTCAATCGATTCCTTGGGCTGAGCCCAAAGAATTGCTCCCAATATTGGTATGAAATAAAAAACCCGTTTCATCATTCGAAATCTACAACAAATTCAGTGGTTAGGTCATGCTTTGTGGTAAGCTTCTTTCAGCCATGATTTTAGTTCGGAATCTAGGTCATCTTTTCCGTAGACAGCCACACAATGGGTCATCATTCCACTGAATTGTTTTCCAGATTGAAGTCTGTCTGTTTCAGGTTCTCTTTTGAGAATGAGTCCCACATCCAAGCGATCTTTCGTTGATGGTTTAAAAATTGCGAATTGTTTGTTCCGTCGAATTGTAACGTAGGTTTTTCTCGGGGAGACATCCACATCATTTCCGAATTTTTCTACCATATTGACTAAATCATTATAAAGTGGTTTCATAGCTTCTTTTGGGCCTTTGAATAGATCGGACAAAAGGTCATCACTGGACTTGGGTGGCTCAGATTCTTCCCGGGCTTTAAATGCAATAAAATTAGCATAACCGTGGGTCATTCCGTGTTCAGCTTTTAAATATTTAATAATAGCCATGTGTTTTTCTTCTCCGGAGGCTTTCACAATCTTGAGCCAATGGTCCAAGCCATAACCTGTTTTCTCTTCCAGGTTGTTCATCATGGCATTCATCATTTCTTGAGGTGAACTGGGCATAGTCTTTTCTTTTTACATCAAACGATTCAAGGTGAAAATACAAATCTCAAACCAGAAATTCATGGAATTAATTTGTATAATACATCTGGCTCCCCTGAACGGGGTTCATAGTCGTACCAAAATTCTTTCACAAATTTTAGTC
>CAXFCD010000238.1:0-14956 GCA_964001155.1 uncultured bacterium
AAAGAGTAATTTAAAGGATAATTACAATATCTCATATTTTTTTTTCCCTTTTCATAAAGATTAAGGTCCAAAATTTTGTACGTTAAAAAGAAAATATTTTTAAATTGTATTGGGAAAAAATAAAATATTGTCAATTTCAGTAAAAAACTTAGTAGTTAGAAAGAAATCCACACAACTACCCCTTTAACTACCTATATAATATGCTTGTTTTCTTACAAATTATATTATAATTAAATTTCAATTAAATATATAATAATTATATATTATTATTATATTTATATGATATAACTACTTTACAACTACCCTTTTTATTTTAAGTAAGCTTAGTTGATTATAGATTCAAAATATAAAAAGGTAGAATATTTGTTATTTCTTCTTTTTCGATTTCTTTTTAGGCTTTTTCTCCTTTTTGGGTTTTGGCTCAGGTGGTACATCTCCAATTTGAGATTTACCAAATGCCAGCATGGGATAAAAAACAAATGGCAGGAAAATAAGGCCGACAGCATATAAAACTTTTTTCCCAAATAACTTTGAAATTTGCAATGCGGCCATGATCCAACCCACCGGAATGATCAAATAAATGGCAATCCACCAAACAGGTTTCTGAACTATCTTTGTTAAAATAAACAAATTAAAAAATGGCACCAAAGCTTTCCAACCTGCCTGGCCTGCTTTGGAAAAAATCTTGAACCACGAGACCCAAATGAGTAAACAGAAAATTCCTAAAAGACCAGCAGCAATCATCACATACAATTGTGGTAAAGTAGAAATGCCACCTTGGGAATCAGATCGGACATTTAAAGAATCTGGTTCATCCGTATTCACTGTTTCTTTTTTCTCTCCCTGAAAGGATCCAACCGTTTCAACTTTAAATGCTGAGGGTGGCGTCCTGTCATATGTGACTTCGCTGTCATCAGATGTTTCATCTACTTGATCTCCCACGTTGCCTGCAAGATCACTGTAATCAACTGATATTGGAATCACGCCTTCTGAATCTGATTCTGTAAACACATGATAATACATAAAGGTTAGGCTGTCTAATTGTAATTGTTCACTTTCAATAGAGTCCAATTTCACTAAAATGTTTTGTATTGATTCCGTTGCAGTGAATTGCAAATAAACTGTATCACCCTCTACCGCCAAAGTTGAATCATACTTATTGGATGTAAATAATTTTACATTTTCCAACTCCGGTGGTGTTCCATCCTTGTTAATGATATTTGCATCTGTTGGCGACGTGATTGGATCGCCGGGATTCCCGGCTAAATCATTAAATTGAATTTCAAATGTTATGGGCCCATCATCCGCCTCCTCAGCATGATAAATGGTTTTCCAGGATTTTTCGAAACCCACCGGATCAAATTCATCACCATTAATTTCAAAAATTGGTGAATCAATGGGCTCGCTGGTTAAAAAATCAAATGTGAGCGAATCATCAGACATGGCCAAGTTTGGACTGTAGGCATTACTGGATGTGACTTTCAATTCCACCACTCTTGGAATTGTTTCATCAATAGTAAGCACACTATCGCTGACAGATCCAACGATACTGTTTCCTGCTTTGTCCCAAATTTCAGCAATGAATTGAGCTTCTCCGCCTTCCTTGAAACCGGCCATTGATTCAAATAATTCTGCAGGGATGGACACCTCCTTCAAATCATCAATATCTCTTTTTTCAATATCAAAGGGATCAGCAATATCTGTGAAATTTTTCCCACCGTCAAAACTTACCCGGATCTGGATACGGCCGCCACGCAAGGATTCATCATCCGCTAAAGGGACACCCACATTCACAGCGGTGGAAAGGCTGTTCCAGTATATTTTAGAGTTGGTTTCTTCTTGTGTGAATAAAAACGAGAAAAATAAACCGAATAGAATTATCCGAAAGTAATACATTAATTAAGGACCCATCTTTTCGTTCTCCCCTATTACAGGGGAAAGAATTAATGGTGTTTCTTTCAGGTCAAACTGAACTCTCATCACTCAGTTTATTTTTCCCAATCAGCCAAAAATCCCTTGGCTAATTGATGCTGTTCAGAATCTTCCACCGGCGCCGTTTCAGAAAGTGGTAGGGCAATCAAATCTTTTAAGAGTTTTTTTGCTTGATCCTTTTGTCCATCTTTATGCAATGCCCTTGCTAAATAAACCGTTTGGGATGGGGTAGCAACTCCGGTTTCATAAGCATTGGTTAAAAAGTACACTGCATCATCATTGCTGGGCCATGACAAAATAAAAGGAATATACGGCGATTTAAAATGGACAGCGCCTAACATAAAATAACCTCCGCCATCGGAATATTCCGGGTCCAACTCAATAATCTTTTCTGAGTGTTCCCGCATCAAATCGGCCACACCTTCTCTTGCGGCAGCAATGATACCGTACACCTCAGCCCAACTACCTAAATTAACTAAATACCAATATCGAACTGCTGCAGATTCGGGACTTTTTTCAATGAGTTCTTCCCCTAAAGCTTTCCCTAAATTGAAAACACTCTTTTTAGTTTCATCATCCTGGGCTACATATTTTCCTTTATAATAATAACTTTTTAGTAAATAAACACCGGCATCTAATTCAGTATTGGGATTCTCTTTTGCTTTTTTGAAAGCGACGATCGCTTTATTGATTTGATCCGGATGGGCCTTCATACCGCCGGCTTTTTCTGCTCTCGATTCGTAGGCTGTAACACCTTCCTGAAAAGATGAATCTGATCCAATCAAAAAAGAGAGTGTAACAACAAAGGAAAGTAATGGGTTTTTCATGGCGGGACCTATTTTAGAAATATTCGATATAGGTAATTTTGATTTCGCGCTTAAAATAATCCACCTTTTCATCATCAAATAATAAATTATTAAAATCCAATTCCAAGTGGAGCGATTCAACAAAAGACCATCGCAAAGCACCATTTAAATAACCACCCTTATTGATAGACATATCTTTGGCTGTCATATCGTTTTCATTCATGGCGCTGTTATATTCTAATAAAAGAGAAAATTCAGGATTCAGTTCAATATCCAGGCCGAAGAATAAATTTGGATCGTCATCACCATCAGCGGTTTCGGTGAAATTGTAATTAATCCCTGCGTGCAACCCTGTATTCCCAATTGGTCCTCGCCAATTTTTTGATGCGGCCAAATAAGCGCCAAATGCTTTTGTATCATAGCGTTTCAAGGAATCTTCATCATGGAAATTCCCAAATCCTTGCGTGTTGATACCAAATGCGATCCCGGGCATGGACATATTTTCATCAATGACCAAATATTTCACTTTCGCTTCCGGCCGGGGATACCAGCGCAAACTGTCATCGCCTATGAGATTGGGAGACCCATATGATAAACCGAATTGAAACCGATCCGTAATGCCGGCACTTAATCCTAAAATCATTCCGCCCTCATCCTGGATACGCATATCCATGGAAAAGCTTCCACGGGCTAAGGTTCCGGCTGTGGGAATGGTAATCAAGTCCGTTGGTGGCGGAAAATCCTGGCCCAGAACTAAACTGAAAAATAGAATAAATGAACTTATTTTGAATTTTCTCATGGCGTCTTTGGGTAAATTGGTTTGGGATAAATTACATCACCCATGCGGGAGGTCAAAGAACGGACACGATGCAATGGAACGGTTAAAATATCCACCTCGCCCTCCATCCTGAATTTGATCCCGTTATCACTTAAATCCACAAAATCCACCATGATACTCTCGCCGCTGCTCATGACCAATACATCGGATATTGTTTTTGGAATAATACCACCATGTGGCACTATGATACGGCTGCCTCTGATTTCCCGAGCAATGATATCTACCTCATCCAAAGTATTGTGCGTCCGCGGTGGCGGTGTTTTATACAATTGGTCCGCTGGCGCTTGATCAATGGCAACGTGGGACAATAATCCGCCATCATGACCAAATTCCCAAATCTGGGTCACATCAGCCATAATATCAATTTTATACTTGAAACGTCGAATCACCCGAGCCGAGGGTAAATCCCGCCAACGTTCCTCTTGCAAATTTCCCAGATAATCAAAGTCCAATTCAATTTGACCATATTTCTGTCCATCCACTGTTTCAAAAACGATCTTGGAAACATGCTCGCCATCCATAATTGTAAAATGGGAACGTTGATCAGTAAAGGTTAAAGGCTCATTTTCTTTATATCGCCAATCGCGGAATTCCTTGCTCCAGGGTTCATTATCACCAATGACTAAGAGGCTCAAATATTTCCAACGATCTGTATATTCGCCTCGCTCGATGAGTTTCCCCGTCTCATCATATTTGAGCATTTCACGTTTTTCTACACTTCCTTTCCCGGAAATGCGCTCAATTTTTATTGGAAGGTCGTTTTCGTTATAACTAACAGCCAAATGAGAGATCCCACGGCGTTCAGTGGCCATCATTGACAAGTTGGATAAAAAATTGTGATCATCCTTAAAATACCGGACGTAGGCCACATCCCTTGCTTGTCCTGCCAAAAAAGACATAGCGAACAGAAACAGGATTGATCGATAGAGGGCGGACACTATTCTTCCGGGTTTAGATCTTCGTCCAATGTGTTCGATAATTTATAGCGGTAGATAGCGCCATCTTCTTCGTCACAAACATAAACCACACCGCGCTGATCTACCGTTACAGCAACAGGCTCATTCATGATGGATACTGTATCCTCTTTCGATGCGTAGCCGGCATTCTTGAAAAATTGCCCGTTTGCAGTAAATACAGTTACATGATTTTTTGTGGAATCAACGACGTAAATGTTTCGATCTTTATCCACGGCAATATCCATGGGACTGGCATAAAGGGTGGAATCCATAATATCATCGGCGCCTTGGTTGAAACCTGAGGAATAAGTGGCATAATCGCCAGATAGGTTTGGTATCATCATGTGGACCGGAAAGTATTCGCCTGTTTGGGTGTAATATAGATTTCCCTGGTAATCCACATCAAGACTTAAGGGTTCGTTTACAAATTCGGCGCCTTTACCATAACCCAAGACTGTTGCACCAAATTCCCCGGTGAAGGCCCACACTAAATCTCCTGTGGTTAATTCCAATAAAAGGGAGCGCTGAAAATCAATTTGGATAATCCGATGCTGATTGTTGATTCCGCCAAAATGATCGGTGACAAAAATCATATTCTCATTTCCCGCCGGCGTGGTTAATCCATTGAATTTGCTGGAATCTGACATGTAGTGAATATCTTTATAAGTGTTTTTATCATGGCTGCCATCATAAAACAAATGGGGCGACAACAGAGAATCAATCAATGCTTGTTCATCAGAAAAAACAGGATTTGTCAATTCGTACTCGGCATCATTCAAATAAGAAAGCCAGGTGGCTGTACCTACATTTTGTTCAATTTCGGTACCGGTCTCAATGTGTAAAAATGTACCGCTGACAGAAACACTTTTAATGCCTGCCTCATTCCAATAATAGTTCCAGACAAAAACCTTTTGTGTTCCATCAATAAAGAAAACATTCATCTTTTTATCAATGTCCACATCAATGGGAGCAATGGATGCACCTTGGCTATTGGTCAAATTCTTCAAGCCATCAAAACCTGCTGGTGCATTGCCATTCTGGTCAAAAACTAAAATGGAATTCAAATCAGCCACAAATATTCTGCCATCTTGGGCAATGGAAATTTCCTTGGGTTTACTTAATCCAAATGAACCATCCCACACAGGACTCAATTGTAAAAAAGTCGTATCCCCAGCACCGAAATTCCCCGGATCATTTTGATGAATATCTTCAGGAATCACATAGCGATCCATGCAGGACACAGCCAACAATGCTAATAAACTGCTATATAGTAAGGTGCGTTTCATTAAAATGAGAATCCTATGCTGAATCGTTTTGGGTCGGATAAGTGTTCAAAATTTGCATAACCATAATCGGCCCTGATTTT
Organism: uncultured bacterium; assembly: GCA_964001155.1. Taxonomy (GTDB): domain Bacteria; phylum Fidelibacterota; class Marinisomatia; order Marinisomatales; family UBA1611; genus CAXFCD01. Next base: position 5,899 of record CAXFCD010000238.1, read on the forward strand.
CATGTTGCCGACCGGAATGATGAGTCCAGCGCCAAAGGTTAAATTTTCTTCCTTTTTATTGGATTTGTATCCCCACCGAAAGAAAAGCATTTTCATAAAAGAATATTCCATACCAGTGACAATATATTCTGCATTATCCACAGGATGGTTTAATTGGAGAGATATTGTCAGATGCTGATTATTTTTATCAATGGGATCAAAAGCGCCACCGACCCGGAATTGTGTGGGCGGAGAGAATTTTTCAAAATCCGTTTCTTCTACAATTTCTAAACCGGAACTTTTATCCAAAATCCGTTTTTCGTATGAACCATTTGGGGCGGCTTGTTTCCCGAAATGGGTTAAAGAAGCACAAAAACGAAGCGATTTGTACCCTGTCCAATAAAAGGTGCCCATATCCATGAGAACTGCACTCATGCCATAATCGGCTAAATCCTCCGAAACATGTTTTAAGGTGATGCCAAAGCTGAACCGATCTGTCATTTTTGCACCGTAAGTGAGTCCAATAAACCGATCCTGAAATGTAAAATAATTCCCGGTGCCATTGGGATGGTATTCGGTGGTTTCCATCATGGGTTCCATGTGAAGAATCCCACCGCTGAGACCAAAATAATGCCTGCCGGTAACATGTCGGGTGATGCTGAAATAATCATAATTTATATCCGCCGGCCACTGTATTTGAGAGACAACAATCTCCGTTTGATCTAACTGAGCCACTGTTGCAGGATTATAATAAATACTGGCAGCGTCCTGATTCAAGGCAACCACCGATTCACCCATGCCAACAGCCCGAGCGCTGACACCAATATTTAAAAAAGTAAAAACGGATGTGCCTGAACGTTGACCACCCAAAATCGGAAATAAATCCTGCCCTGAAATGGTAGAAATAATCATCCCCAGCAGCAGTGTTTTTTTGAATAATAACCGCATCAGAAAATCACCTGAAATCCGATTTCCATGGTTCGCGGCCTGTTGTAACGGGATGGGTCCAAATTGGGATTTGGACTATTGGCCAAGTTATAACCGAAAATTTCTCCCGGTTCATAACCGCTGCCTGTATAAGGATTCACCCGGCGCGGCGTGAGTTGATTCATCAAATTTTCAATCTCAACATAAGATTTTATCTTAAAACGTGATACCTTTAACGTTTTAAAAAATTTCAAATCAACATTCTGTTTGGTCAGGTCGCTGATGTAAGCATAGGGGCGATCATCTTCCCTTGGCCCATCGTAAAAAGCTCGTTCATCTATATAAATAATTGTGTCCTGGATGGAGCGTGTATAGCGCCGACCGGACTCAAATTCGATCCGAGCTGACGCGCCCCAATTCTTGGGATGGTTATAGGATAAATTGGTGAAAAAGTGAAAAGGGCGATCCCAACTCATGAAATTTTCACCTAAAGGTTTCTCTGATAATTGTCCTGCTTGGACCAGCAAATTATCCAATGGCGATGAACTTTTTCCCGTCACAATACTGTAATTGAAATTCAAATCAACAAACCAATTCCGCCAGAGCCTGCTTTTTAAAATGGCTTCGATGCCTCGGGCTCGGGCATAGTCCGCATTGAAATACATGTTAAAAGATAAATGGGCATACTTGGGATTGGAGGGCTTGATGGTTTGGGAAGTCTCATAGTCAAACATATCCTTCCAATAAGCTTTCAACTCCAAAACCTGGTCTTCGCTGAAGCGATGTTTTACGCCTAATTCATATTGAACTGTTGTCTTGGGATTCAAATTGGGATTGCCAAAAACCTGATAGGTGGATTGGGATTTGGAATTGATCTTGGCATAAACATATTGAAAGGTGGGCAACTGGGAAAAATGGCCATAATAAAAATAGAGCACATCATTATCCGTCACTGGATGCGAAATACCAAACCGTGGACTTAAGCGGGCTTTCATTTTAAAAGGATCGCCGGCCCAGGGAAAATCAAATGTCTCATTTTCGAAAATCTCCCGGGCTTCATCGGTAATAATAATGTTGGCTGTATCCTCGATGGCTTCTTCTACATAGCGGCCGGGAATCCAGTAATCTGTCCTAAATCCAAGGTTCAAGGTCATGCCTTCAAAAATGATTCGATCCTGAAAATAAAAAGCGCCAAAATATGTTTTTGCATTATAGCGATCGTAATTAGCGCCAAAACCGGAGGAACCGCTCCAAGGCTCATCAATGTCCAATACCTGGATGTCTGTAATGGTATGTTCAAACCCTGTTTTTAATTTATGGCGCGTTTCTGTGTGGTAAGTCCAATCAAAATCCATGCGGGTATTTTCGCTGGAAAGATCGTACCATTCCGGGGCAAATCCTGTATCGTAAAATTCATCGCCGTAGGTGATATGTATATTCCCATCCTTGCTGGTATTATCAATATTGTAATTGATGGGTTCCAAATCCAGCCTTTCGCGATAGTCCGTCCAATGCAAATCCTGGACAGCGCTGTGTTCCATGGTTGAAAATTTTCCAAACGTAAATTCATAGAACGATTTTGTGGATAAGGTATGGGTCCAATTCATATTGATCAAGCGAGTATCCCGGGTAATTGTATTATAATTATCCAGGATATTCATATAACGATAGGGGAAATATGTAGAAGCAAAAGCCCTGGGCATAAAGTAGCCTTGGTTGATATTCATGGAAGCGTCATAGGATACAGACAACTTTTTCTGGGCAGTCCATTCCCAAGTCATTTTATAAAGCAGGTGCCAATCGTTATTTTCCCGGGATGCCAGTTTCCCCATGAAATCATCAGCTTTTTCATCCGAAATTAAGTTGGAAGACCAATAGCGGTGGGGATACAGCCTTGAAGCCACAGGCAAATTTCCGTCATACATTTTGCCATATCCGTTTAAGAAAAATGAAAATCTTCCGGGGAGGTCAGCACCCATTAATCCCGGTAGTGTTTGTAAAAAAAGTTCCGGTCCACCAAAATTAAATTCGATGCGATCCGAATTAAAATTGTCCGGCAGAAAACGGTCACTGGCAAATTTTACAGCGCCTTCATAATGATCCCGCCCTTCCTTTAATTTTATATTCACCACACCGGACATGGCTTGGCCGTATTCTGCATTGTATCCACCGGTGACAATTTCCAATTCCTCGATAGCATCAGCGTTCACAAAAAGATTCCCGGAATAGCCGGACAAGGGATCTTTTACAGAAAAACCGTCCACCACAAACATACTTTCGTCAATGCGGCCGCCGCGGATGTGGATTTCATTATCCTGGGTCGTCACACCGATTTGTTCCGATAAAATATCTTCTACACTGGAAACAACTTTATTTTCAATATCTTCCTTTCGTACTCTCGCCAGGGAAGCCGTTTCATCCACATCAAACAGTGGTTTTTTACCCATGACAACCACATCTTCCCCAAAGCTCAATACAGTCTCTTCCAGTTTAAAATCCAGGACTTTTGTTTCGCCCAACAAAATTTCCACACCCGTATTCAAAATGATCTTATAACCAATCATGGAAACTTCCACATCATAACTTCCGGGATTAATATTTGAAATTCTGAATTTCCCCTCCAAATCCGTAGCAGCGCCATAATAGGTACCTTTAATCATAACATTTACCCCCGGAAGCCCTGAACCGCTTTTTGCATCGGTTATGGTGCCGGAAATTGTTCCCATATCCTGAGCAGGCAGTAGTGTTGCTAATATAAAGATTAGAAAAAATCTCATTCGATGAATTCCTCATCAAATAAATACTGAAAAAATTTCAATGGCGTGCCATTCCCATTCAATTTGGGGCGGTTTCCGTCATAAAAGGGTAATGTCATAATGACGACTTTACCTGAAAGTTCAGTGGGTGAAACTTTGTATTGCCCCATGCTGCAAACCGTAGGATTTCCCGTCCAACCGTCACCGCTTTGGGGATCCGCCATTTGGTATAATTCTGTCACCGTTTCTAATTCTGATTCGTTCGGCCAAACCCCTTTTACCTTTACAGCAATTAAACTGGATACTTCCAAATCCAAGGTGGAGTCGATGGCACTTTCCAGCACGCGCCCTGACCTGAGCCGTCCATTGGGATTTAATGTTTTCATTGAATCCATAGGGAACCATGTAAACGTGGTGTCCTCAAAATCAATGGGATTAATAAACAAGTTTCCGCCACCCATAATAAAGTTCACCAAACTTGCTTCAGCGCTGCTATAGGTATCATTGGCTGCGGCGGTATTATTATAAGCGGTGAACCAAACAATATGTTTAAAATAATTTAAGTTGGCGGAAACATCTGTAGCGGAAAAAGGCAATTCATCTCCGATCTCCCAAAATGAATAATCCCCTTCGCTCAACACTGTATCCATCATACTGGAAAACCAGGCTAAGGTATTGTTATTTCCATCTAAGGGAAAATCATCTACGATTAATACATCGCCTACAATGGGTTTTACTTTCCATACTTGGGCTTCATCCGCGTTGGTGGAATCGGGAAATTGAATTCTTTCACTTTCAGCGCCGGCAATATCCTGACATTTTAAATAAAGTGTGTAAAGCCCCGCATCAAGATCTGTCAGTGTAATGCTGGACATATCGCCGTCCAACCGCTGCCAACACGTATCGCAGGTATCATTCAAGGTATAAAAAATATCGGTGATAGTTTCATTCCCATCCTGATCGTACAGATCCCAAACAAAAGTACGGGTGGGAAAGGTAAAACTGGTATCGCCGTTTATATCAGCTTTTTGAGGATTGGACAAATAACGGAAAGAAATTTGCGGGGGCGAATTTTTAATGGGAACCACCAATTTAGCAGGACTGGTATCTTCATTCCCATCGTTATCCACTGCTTTAATTTCAAAAGAAAAAATATCCAATTCTGTGCGAATGGGGACAAAAAATGTACCACCTTCTTCTTCAGTATAGATCCAATCCGAATCGGTACTCCATCGGTAATAGTAGCCAACCACATCTCCGTCTGGATCGTCGCCCCACCAACTTAATTCCTGCTTGCTTGTGGTGATGGTGTGAAAGGCTGATGTGTCAAAAAGTGATAAAGACTCAAAGCCTTGTTCTGCTCCGGATAAATCCGTTCCCCACCAAAGATAATTAGACGTATCATATGCCCAGTAAGTTGTATCGCCATTGGTAGTATCTGTCACCTCCATGGAATCAATGATCACATATGCAGAATCACGATAATCAACAAGATAAAACAATGTTGTATCACCAGTTTCCCCAACTTGCGGCGCAACCCAAATGGTGTCTAAAGCAATGAGGCTTAAATGCGTCTCAGGTGCCAAGGATTCCACAGGATTGGAAGGATCGTCATACTCCCACCTGGAGCAAGACAAACTGATAATTAAAAGTAAAGTGAGTTTTAAAGGATAAAAGCGCATGTGGCGTGTAAACGGGCGGGGAAATCCCCGCCCGTATATTTACGTTATTTAACCAAAAGCATCTTCTTGTCTGCGATGAAATCACCGGCTTTGATCCGGTAAATGTACATCCCTGAAGCCACTTTCTGGCCGGCATTATCCCTTCCATCCCAGTTGATCACATGGAAACCGGATGAATAAGATTCACCGTTTATGAGGCTCCGTACGCGACGGCCCATGATATCATAAATGGTCAGGCTGACATTTTCCTGTCCACCCATGGAAAAACGAATTTGTGTTTCCGGGTTGAATGGATTGGGGAAATTATCAAGAAGCGCGTAGGTGTAAGGATTCACCTGGACATCATCATGAATAGCCACGGTAGCACCTAAATCACCCATATTTCGAATTTGGACTTTATAGGTACCAAAGCTGTAATTGAAAATACCCATGACGTATTCCAATTCCTGACCTTCTGCAAGATCGCTCATGTAGTTGTCCGCATCCATGGTTGCCATATCGTCGTCAATCAAGGCTTCCATCCCTGATGCATCTGTTATTGACCAGTCATACTGGTTCAAAGCAGAAACTGTAACATTGGCAATTTTCACCAAAACACCTTCGTAGGATTCAACCTCATCTGCTGTTTGTGTTAAATCGCTGCATGAAACATCTGCTGCTGACGGAACATCATTCCCGGAAGAATTGATAGTGACAGCGGCATCAATCAGTCGCGTGTTTCCGCCGAACTTGAAGGTCCAATCGGGATCATTGTCTGTAATGAGTCCGGTTACACTCACTTCATCACCCATAGAAACAACGGCCATTTCTTCTGTATCGAAGACTAAGCCATTCCATTGGCCGGTTCCATCTTGGAACGCATAAGAACTATAACCGCTATTATATTGGGCTGTGTCTGCTGTCACTATACCGGTTAAGGTTACACTACACCCTTCATAACGAGTGTTTCCAGAAGCCCAGGGTGTTTCCTGAACATGTGAAATGGTCAAGTCATCCGTCACCAAGAATCCCAACTGATCTTGATCCGTGTCGTAAGGGTAATAACTGGTTTTTGCTTCAGCTTGATCTGCGCCATCGTCCGTGGCAGACATGTAGTAATGGACATCATCGCCCTCTGACACAGGTATTACACCAGTGAAGGTGGAATCATCATCTGAGGTCATGGCTACTGTCATATAATCACCACCATTGATAGAATAATGGATCATAGCTTCTGCGATGGACGAATTATCCGTGATTACGCAGGAAACAGCGACTTCCGTATCATCCGCTGTCGGCGCACAAGGTTCACGGCTGGGGTTGGCAAGAGCAGGCGGGCCGGCGCCAAACTCAATATCATCCACATAAAGCGGACAGAGTTTATAAGCCGTGGAATCGGCGTAACTGCCATAATGATGGTAGAGCCAGCCTTCGATGGATTGAACTAATGAACCAACAGGCGGTGGACCAACTTCATCGAAATAAGCTGCAATGCTGTCAGAATCATCATCCACCAATACGCCACCGGAACCATCATCAACTTCAAAGACTTCGTATTGTAGGTCATTATCCGTCACATAGCCATCTTCAATGCGAACCATGACATTGCCCCATTGTTCAGCCTCGGTGGGCCAACGGAGGTCACCGGTTGCAACCGTGTCTGGTGCCGGCAACTGATATTCCACATCAATAAGATCAATGGGTTCTGTAATGAACAGTTCAGTCATGTTAGCCGGACCGGTGGTATACTCATAAATGTATCCTGTGGCCTGGATCAAATCGCCTTCAAATAAAGTCGGGAAAGCGGAACTATCAGGATCATAGGATAAAATACCACTCCAAGGGCCACCATTGGGATCTGCGAAGATGAATTTAATTCCAGAGCCAGCATAGCTTAAGCCTGTGGGCATGGTGACAATTCCTTCCAATGTAACTGTATCACCGTACATGTAGGATATGTCCGATTCTTCATCCTCACCGGCTTTCATTAGGTCACTATACAATACTTGCTGCACACGCTGGATCCGTACTGGCTGTCCGTCTGCTTCTACCACATCACGGGCCAATCTTGGCTGAACCTTATAATTGCTGTAGGAATAATCCAATACACCAACGATAGCGCCAAGATCTTGGTCTGTTTCAGGATAATAGAAATAATCCCATTTATCATCACAACGAGCAGAATTGGTTCCATCGGAAAATTCCCATTCGCCGTAACCCAAATCAGGGTCAGAAACAGTCACATCATTCACTTTAATCAGGCAGCCTTCATAGGCTTCGCCGATTTCACCAACAGCAATAGCAGAGGGTTCAATCAATGTGGTCGCAGGACCATGGACAATGCCTTCGGTGGCATCTGCCAATTCAGTCAAACCGTAATATTCAAGGACTGAACCGGTGAGGGTCACACTGTCCCCTTCTGCTGGGCCATCCACGGAATTACCATTATCGTCCACCCAATCGAATTCAGCCCATCCGCCATATTCAAAGCAGACTATGCCATTCCAAGGGCCTTCTGCATCCTGGACATTCATATAGCGGAATTGATCGGAGCCCCAGAATTCAGCGGTAACGATACCGCTGATGGTGACTTCCTGATCTACCAGAGGACTGGCATCATCAGTTTCGGGATCTTCCACGTATTGAATATCATAGATAGCAGTCACAGTGGCAGGCTCAGGTAATGCGCCTTCGTCAATCCAATCCCCAATGAGTTCAATCTCATCAGCAGATAAATTTCCCGAGGGCGGCATTGTACCATTGTCCACCTTTTGCCATAATAGACTATTGGCATGATCGCCGGGGACAATTACGTCACCGCTGGTACCACCAGCCATGACATTTTCATAGGATGTCAGGTCCAAGCCTCCATTGTATGTTCCTGTATGGCAACTGGTGCAATTGCTGTTGAAGATGGTTTGAATCTGAGATTCATAATCCACCTGTCCAAACAACATTCCCAGCGCCATGAACATGGTTATCATTTTTCTCATTTGCTTCTCCTTTGTTTATTTAATGATCAGGAATTTTCCTTCCCTGATTTCTCCAGAGTTTTTGTCCTCTACGGTGAACAGGTAAAGCCCTGAGGCAGTTGCCTGATCATGCATGGTAATTAAATCCCAAGCGTGTTCCCCACCGGACATGAGGGGACTTCTTTGTGCATCAATATTGGCAATATCCGATCCCACATAGGATTCATCGTGCTGAATAATATCAACTAAATCACCGGCTAAAGAAAAAATTCTAATTTCAGCTTCTTGAGGCAGATTCCGGAACCACAACATTTTGCTGCGGCTCCCATATCCATCCCACAGGGCTTGCCCTTTGTAGGGATTCGGATATACGGTGGGCGGTCCTTCCCAATTACTGGCCACGGTGGTTGCCTTGCCAGGATAAACGTAGGTCCGATTTGAATATATTGAACTTTCGAGGCTGGCCAAATTGGCATCAGGATCGCCTTGATCATAAGCAGTGACGGCATAGTAATTTAACCATCCATCCTTAATATTGGTATTCTCAAATTTATAATGATAATAGGATCCGTTGATCAGGACACTGTCGGGCTCATCAAACTCATTTTGGATTTGAATGGTAGTAAATCCGGTATTATAGCCAATATCATTTTTTAAATCAATCTCTGACAATAGAGAAAATTCACCCGATTCATCATTGGCGGTTTTCCTGGCACCATAGATACGGTAGCCTTCAAAATCTGCTTCTTGGCTGATTGGATCC
>CAXFCD010000239.1:0-2006 GCA_964001155.1 uncultured bacterium
CCCGGCCAATATTTATTAAACTCATCAAAAAATAAAAACGCGATACTGCTTTTTGTTGACACTGACGCCAATGATATATATCAAACAAATAAAATAAAACTACCCGTTAAAACATCGGATATATTGGTAGACAATGAAGGCGGCGCATGGTTGGTGGGCGATGGCGGATCAGCTCGGGCAAACAACATTGAAGTGCCGGCAACATTTACACCAATTTCCTACTTAAGCGAAACATCCTTTGATCAATTTGAAAAAAAGATCTACGTATTAAATCAAAATAAAATTGTGCGTCACGCCCCGGGCGAAGTTCCGAAGCAGACGAATATTTTTCGAAATCAAACCACCGGAAACTATCAAGGATTATACATTTGGAGCGACGACCAAAAGTATATTTACAATAAAGATCTCTATGAAATATCAGGAGACAACCACCCTGTTTTATTAGCTGATTTTGATGCGACAATCAACGGCATTGAGATGAATGAATCATCCATATTTTTATCTCTCAAAAATAGCGGCCTGGCCCACTATGACAGAATAACAAAAGAATTAACCGATTATAGAAAAAACAGGCTTTTATCCAGAAAATTACCCACCGGCGCAACGTCTCTTCTTTTGGATGGAACAACGCTTTGGCTGGGGAGTGAAGAAAGCGGCTTGTATGAGGTGGATATTTCTAATGTGGCCAACCCTCGGCTCATTATGCATCACACAACGGTGAAATCAAACCACAAATCATTTTCTTCAAACTCAGTTTCGTGCATTAAAAAACACGATAACAAACTGTTTGTTGGCACAAACGGCGACGGCATTTTTGTTTATGAAAACAATGGCAACTTTGACAAAAGAACCATTAATGATGGGCTGCCAAGCAATAATGTTATTTCAGTTGCTGGCGTATCCGATGCAACTACTTGGCTTTTAACAAACGGTGGGCTTGTGCTTTACAACTGGCAGGACAACACCACAAAACTTGTCGGAAAAAACGAAGGCCTCTCTTCATTTTTCAGCCATCAAAAAGCACTAGTGTCTCAACCCAATGGCGACATAGTGGTTGTTGCCCCCGATGGGTATTACTTTGTTCGATTGGAAGATATTTATGAAAACGAACACGAAAGCAATGTTTTAATTGAGTCTGTTTTTCTCATTGATAAAAACAACAATGCTTCTTTGGTTGCCGCGAAAGATGTGCGCTCAACCTACAAAACACCCACAATAAGATTTAATCTCACGGCACCATCGCTATATAAAGCAGGAGAAACAACCTTTTCCTATTTTATTGATGGTTATCATGATGATTGGGTTGAAAATGGCCTAAAAAGATATATTGAAATTCAAGGCCTAAACCAAGGCACCTACACGCTTTCTGTAAAATCTTATAACAACGAAGGATACGAAAGTAAAAATACCGCCAAAATTGATTTCCGTATTATACCGCCGCCCTGGAAAACCTGGTGGGCTTATCTAATGTATGTTGCTACGGTTCTTGGAATATTTGCCTATTATGTAAAATATCAAAAAGAAGCCCAAGCGAAAGCATCGGAAGAAAAACGCAAAGAAAAAGAATTGGAAGAAGCCCGCCAATTTCAACTGGACATGTTACCGAAAAAAATGCCCGACACACCCAATTTTGATATAGCGGCTGTGATTAAAACATCAACTGAAGTGGGCGGCGATTATTACGATTTTTTTCAACAAGATGATGGATCTCTTTATGTGGTGTGCGGCGATGCCACAGGCCACGGCATGACGGCCGGGATGATGGTGAGCATTACCAAAGCGGGCTTGTATGGGATCCCTGCCATCCCTACGAATCAGATCACAAACCGGCTAAACAGAGTTATTAAGAATATTGAGTTAGGATATAATCGCATGGCATTGAATGTTTCTTATTTTAAGAATGGCCAAGTTCAGTTTACATCCGCCGGAATGCCGCCAGCCTACCATTGTGTATCTTCCAGCGGAGAAGTAAAAGAAGTTCTTCAGGTTGGGCTACCCTTAGGCAG
>CAXFCD010000240.1:0-2132 GCA_964001155.1 uncultured bacterium
GATGGAAGAAAGTATCAGTGGACCTTTGAAAATGATCAGATCGATGGAACCGGGATCCTCATTGAATCTGATGGCACCACATTTACTGGAAACATCAAAAATGGAATAAAAGCGGGTTTTGGATCCTATCTCTACCATGATAATTCATCATTTGAAGGGCTATTTCTTTCAGACATGAAACATGGAGAAGGTAACTACCGTTTCTCAAGCGGTTCGCAGTATCTCGGACAATATAAAAATGGAGCACGAAATGGAAACGGTCAATATCGCTTCAAGGACGGTGGACGTTTCGATGGGATATTTCTCAACGGCTTACCTTCAGGCCAGGGTCTTTATCAAGACAAGAACGGGACTGAAATTACCGTCAATTACCAGGATGGAAAAAGAAATGGTGAGGGAATCGTCAAATTTTTTGACGGCAAACAATTCAATGGGAATTTCGACTCGGGCATAGCCACCGGACAAGGAAAACTCCGTTTCCCGGACGGGACTCTTTACCAGGGAGAATTTCTAAATGGTAAACGCCATGGTCAAGGAACGGTAATGTACCCGGATAATCATTCATTTTCAGGAGAGTTCGTTGCGGACCGACGACAAGGAGAAGGGACCTTTATCTATTCCAATGGCTCTCAATTCCAGGGAACGTTTGGGAATGGAATCAGATCAGGAAATGGATCTGCAATCTTCCAGGACCAGGTCACCTTTGAAGGATTTTTCAAAGAGGATCTGCCAGAAAATCAAGGTCTTCTAACTTACCCCGATGGAACAAAAATCTATGGATCGTTGAGTTTGGGAAAGAAAAAAGGACCTTGGACTTTTGAAATGACTGATGGAGTGAGACTCGACATCAGCTATCAAAATGACATTGAAAACGGATTGAGCCGGATTTCTTTTCCAGATGATACTCTTTTTGAGGGGACTTATCAGGATGGTAAGAAGAATGGGGACTGGTTCATCCGGTTCGGAGATGGTTCTGAATTTAAAGGTTCATTCGTAAATGATTTGAGGAATGGAAAAGGGGAATATTCCTTTACGGATGGCTCAAAGTTCGATGGGGAATATCTGAATGGACAAATCAATGGAGAAGGCCAGTTTTTGTTGGCTGACGGATCGATGTTCAATGGTGAGTTCCTGGATCAGCAACGAAATGGCAAAGGAACCTTCATTGATTCCAACAATAATAAGTTTGAGGGAAATTACTTAAATGATCTCAGAGAAGGTCCGGCCAATTTTTCTTTTTCAAACAAGAACCAATTCCAAGGGGTTTACACCAAAGGGATTGTCGAAGGAATTGGAAAGATCACCTTTTCTGATGGAAGTATCTTTGAGGGCGAATTTCAGAAGAATTATTCTTCAGGTCAAGGAAAGCTTACTTACCCCGATAGGATGGTCTTCGAGGGAAGATACCTCCGGGGAAAAAGAAATGGTGAAGCATTCATAGAATTTCAGGATCAAACGAAAATCACCGCAAATTACACAGATGACATCGCAAGTGGTCCAAGCAACTTTATTTCAAAAGATGGGCAAACCTATCAACTGAAAATCGGTAAAGAATTGCTCGATGGATTCGTTTCAATCAAATTTCCTGATCAGGCAGATTTTGCAGGGACCTATTTGGAAGGGCTTCGAAACGGTGAGGGAGTATTTCGATACCCGGATGGTTCTGAATACAAAGGTACATTCAAAGATGACCAGAGAAACGGCAAAGGTATTTATACTTTCTCCAACGGAACCAAATATTCAGGCAATTACCAATCAGATATTAAACACGGAATAGGTTCTGTTGCATTCAACAATGGTAATGTATTCAGCGGAACATTCTCCAAAGGCCTGGCTGTAGGGAATGGAAATCTCAAATACGCGGAAGGAGTCATTTTCCAGGGGGAATATCAGGAAGGATCCCGTAACGGTCTTGGAACTTACACCTATTCCGATGGGTCTTATTTCGCTGGGGAATATGTTGAAAACAAACGGAATGGTGCCTGGTCGATGCACCATCCACAAGGAGTCCGTTTTTCCGGAACATTAGTGGACAATATTCCGGACGGAACATGGTCATATACATTTGATGATGACTCTCAACTCAATAGAACATTCGTTCAAGGTGTCAAAACTAAAGAAGCAGAACTGAA
>CAXFCD010000241.1:0-1633 GCA_964001155.1 uncultured bacterium
ATCGAATTGTGCCGGAACCCAATGGCGGTGCTCATCGGGATTTTGAAGCAACAGCCGGTGAATTGAAAACTGCTCTAATAGAAGAATTAGATCAATTATCAAACACTAATCCGAATGAATTCCTTGATGCACGAATCCAAAAATACGATAAGCTGGGCTACTTCCAGGAAACTGCATGATCTGTTACGACCATCCGGTCAAAGTTTATTATAAAGATGTTGATCAGATGGGGATAGTCTATTATTCCCGTTATTTTGAATTTTTTGAAGAAGCGCGGACTGAACTTCTTAATTCCATAGGGCTGGACGTAACAACAATTGAAGAAAACGGGATTTATCTTCCTGTGATCACCAGTCAATGTGACTATAAAAAAGGTGCAGAATTTGAACAGGAAATTGTTGTTAATACATCAATCTCAGACTTACCAAAATCTAGGTTAACCATTGACTATGAAGTTGTGGACTCTGTTGGAACGATATTAGTTACAGGCTATACAATCCATGCATTTATGAAGAAAAACGGACGACCGACCAAAGTGCCGGAAACAATTTTAAAAACATTAAAACAAAATATGAAACCCTCATGAAAAACTTAATCTTTTCTCTAATTATAACAATTTTAGTATCAGGTTGTGCAAATGACCAACCTTATCCTTGGAACAAAGAGATACCTTTTCAGTCTGTTTTAGATAAAGCAAATGGTCAGTTAGTCTTATTAGACTTTTTTACAACTTGGTGCGGTTACTGTAAAATGATGGATGAAAATACATTCACGGATAGCAAAGTAAAATCCTTCGCAAATAAAAATCTTGTGAGTATGAAAATTGATGCAGAAAAGGGCGAAGGAATCGAACTGGCAGAACGATATAATATTCGAGGCTATCCAACCTTTGTATTTGTGAATGGTCAAGGTGAAGAAGTTGACCGAGTGGTGGGTTATCGAGAGCCAGATAATTTCTTAAGTGAATTAGAGCGTATCCAATCTGGAAAAAATACACTTCCGGCTTTATTGGAAGAATTTCAATTGAATCCAACAAGTTTCAATACTTTATTCAAACTTGCCAAGAAATATCAAAATATGGATGATTTGGGTTCGGCAAAGAGAATGGCCAATGCAATCCTTGCTGCCAATGTGGATTCTGCCGGAACCGCTGCATTTTTAACAATTTATTATGGCGCTAAGGTAACACGTGACCCAAATCCGCTGATCGCCTATGCCGATGAGAATCCTGAAAGTGATTATGCTGGTGACGCATTGGAAGAGGCTCTTTGGTTAGTCCGTATCAAAAGGGAAGACACGGACTTAGAAGCAAACCTGTTCCTCCGTGTAATAAACTCCATGAAAGAACCGAATCCCAGTATGATGAATAGTTTTGCCTGGCGGATGTCAGAATTGGAAATGAATCTGGACATGGCCTTGGAGAAGATCACTTGGGCAATTGACAATGAACCGGATGAAAAACGGAAGCACATGTGTATTGATACGAAAGCGGAAGTGCTTTTTAAAATGGGACGAATTGATGATGCAATTTCTGAAGTGGAAAAATGCATTGAATTTGATCCAGAATATCAATACTATCAGGAACAATTGGAGAAATTTAAACAAGCGAAAATGCCTGCTTAATTTTCTTTCA
>CAXFCD010000242.1:0-22008 GCA_964001155.1 uncultured bacterium
CTATAAGCAAAAAACCCCAGATAAGTAGGGTTTTTCGACTGTAGAACTGCGGAGAGGGAGGGATTCGAACCCTCGAAGAGGCTATAAACCCCTTACTCACTTAGCAGGCGAGCGCCTTCAGCCACTCGGCCACCTCTCCGTAAATATTTTCTTAGAAATTCGGTCGAAAGTTACCGATGAAATTTCATCAACCAAACCCTTATGCCCTCACAAATTGCTTTCCACCGATTTGCTGCACAGCATTCTTCAGTTCCAGCTTCAGCAAAATTTGTAATAAAGAAGTAATATTCATATCAACCGAATTTGCCAACTCATCAATATGAACCGGATCCTGCCCCAGATTTTCGATAATCATGCGTTCCTGGTCTGTCAATTGAATGGAAATTGTTTTTTGTACACTTTCCACAGGATGGAATAATCGTGGGTTGATCTCCCGAATGATTTCGTCTCCATGGGAAACGGGAATAGCACCATTGCGGATCAACCGATTCGCTCCTACACTTTGTTTATCCGTGATTCGACCGGGCACAGCGAAAATATCCCTGTTTTGATCCACGGCGTTTAGCGCTGTTAAAATAGCGCCGCTCCTGTCCCCTGCTTCCACCACCACAGTGGCATGAGACAAACCGGAAATAATGCGGTTGCGCTGGGGAAAGTTGCCTCGGTCAGGTTTGGTGCCTAATGGAAATTCACTGATCAAGGTTCCATTTTCACAAATGGCATCAGCTAATTTCCGGTTCTCGGAAGGATATAAAACATCAACACCGGAACCCAAAACAGCAATGGTTCTTCCACCACCATTCACCGTTTCTCGATGGGCGGTGGTATCAATCCCCCGGGCAAGGCCGCTGACAATTGTCATATTTTTTGAAATAAGATCAGAAACCAACCTTTGTGTGGTTGTTTTTCCATAGGCTGTGAACCGCCGTGTGCCCACAATGGCAACACAATCATCTTTCGCATTTAGCGGTTGACCTTTACAGTACAAAATGACCGGCGGACTGTAAATCTTTTTCAAAAGAAGTGGATAATTCTCATCCCAAAATGAAAGCAGGGAGATTCCATTCTTTTCCGCGTTTTCTAGTTCTTGCTCACCAAAGTCGAAATCATTGAATTTCTTGATTTGTTCCGCTGATTTTTTATCAATACCGTTCACAGAACATAATTCTTTCACTGATACTTCGAATGGATTCACCTCTGTTCCAACTTTCGATACCAAAAGTCGGATCCGCTGTTGGCCAATTTTGGGCACATTTAATAAATTGATCAGGTTAACAAGATTCATTTATTGGATCGCCCCTGCTAAAGTTGAAATCAATTCATCAAGCCCGTCTCCCGTCACAGAGGAGATCACCAATACATCCTGATCAAATTTTCCCCATTCCGACGATAATTCATTTTCGATATCTGACTTTGTTCTGCAAATCAAAACAGGTTTTACTCGCAGATCCGGATTGAATTGCAACAGTTCATTTTCCAATGTTTTATAGGTTTGAAATGGCGTTTCGTCGATGGTGTCAATGAGATAGAGTAAAACTTTATTCCGCTCAATATGTTTTAAAAACTGATGCCCAAGTCCCTTCCCTTCACTGGCGCCTTCAATCAATCCGGGAATATCCGCCATGACAAATGACTGATACTCAGCATATTTCACAATGCCAAGTTTGGGCTCCAATGTAGTAAACGGATAATCAGCAATTTTTGGCCGGGCTGCAGAAATTCGAGATAATAATGTAGATTTCCCTGCGTTGGGCAGTCCCACCAATCCCACATCCGCCAAGACTTTCAATTCAATTTCAAACCGTCCACTTTCACCAGGCAATCCCGGCTGTGCTTTTCGTGGAGCACGATTCGTGGCGGATTTAAAACGCATATTCCCTTTTCCGCCGTTCCCGCCATTACAAATAATGGCTGTGTCTCCCTCTGTCACAAAATCTGCCATAATACCGTCACTATCTTTTTTACGTATCAAGGTCCCAACAGGAACTGATACAATTACATCACTCCCGTTTTTCCCTGATTTTCGTGAACCGCCACCAGCACCGCCATCGTCAGCTTTATATTTTCTTCTATACCGAACATCCTGAAGCGTGTGCAAATTGGCGTCAGCTTTAAAAATAATATGACCGCCGCGGCCGCCATCTCCCCCATCTGGACCGCCTTTAGGGACAAACTTTTCCCGTCGGAAATGCACAGCACCCCTGCCGCCATTACCGGCGATGAGTTCAACTTCTGTGAAATCGATAAACATAATTCTTTAGGCGAAATTTCGCCTCGAAGTTAAAAAGGAATTTATAGAGAAAAGTCGTTAAGACATGTTGGCGACAATTTCGTCACCAAATTCGGAGCATTTTAATTTGGTTGCTCCATCCATGAGTCTGTGGAAATCGTAGGTCACACGTTTTTGGCCAATGGCACCTTCAATCCCTTTTACAATTAAATCGGCTGCTTCCTGCCAACCCATATATTCTAACATCATCACACCTGACAAAATCACCGAACTGGGATTCACTTGATCCTTCCCTGCATATTTCGGGGCTGTACCGTGTGTGGCTTCAAAAATGGCATGTCCACTTGTATAATTGATATTTGCACCCGGTGCGATACCGATTCCGCCCACGATGGCAGCCAAAGCATCAGACACGTAATCGCCATTTAAATTTAACGTAGCGATCACATCGTATTCTGCTGGGCGTAATAAAATTTGTTGGAGAAATGCATCAGCAATGACGTCTTTCACAATGATTTCTTTGCCGTCATGATGGATCACTTGCCAGGGGCCGCCATCCAGGTCTTCCGCGCCATAATCTTCTTTGGCAATCTCATATCCCCAATCACGAAAAGCACCTTCAGTGAATTTCATAATGTTCCCTTTATGGACAAATGTGACTGACTCTCTTCCTTGAGAAATCGCATAATCAATGGCTGCCCGAACGAGCCTTCCCGTCCCTTCTAAAGAAACAGGTTTTACGCCCAAACTGGCTGTATTTGGAAATCGGATATTGGTTACGCCCATTTCATTTTGTAAAAATGATTTCACTTTCTCAACATCTTCAGACCCATGCATCCACTCGATGCCGGCATAAATATCTTCAGTATTTTCACGAAAAATAACCATATCCACCAAACTAGGCTCTTTTACCGGAGAAGGTACACCTTCAAACCACCGCACGGGACGAACACAAGCATACAAATCCAGCTTTTGTCGTAGGGCTACATTTAAGGAACGAATACCACCACCAACCGGTGTTGTCAATGGTCCTTTGATTGCAACCAAATGCTCTTTAATTGAATCCAATGTTTGTTGTGGCAGCCATTCCCCTGTTTCATTAAATGCCTTTTCGCCGGCTAATACTTCTAACCATTCAATTTTTCGTTCACCATGATAAGCCTTCTCAACAGCATTGTTGAACACATTTACTGAAGCATTCCAAATATCGGGGCCAATTCCATCCCCTTCTATAAATGGGATGACAGGATTATCCGGTACATTCAGGCATCCATTTTCCATATTCATCTTTTGTCCGTTGCTCATACTGTTGGTTCCTTTGTTTTCTTTTTAGGTTCAGTTTTTGGTTTTTCGGCTGATTTGGTTTTGTTCGCTGTTTCGGTCGAATTTCCATTTTTCTTATAATCAGTCAGATAAAATCCTGATCCTTTGAAAATAAGGCCTGATCCCCCACTTACAACTCGTTTTACATTGCAGGTATCCCATTCACAGTTTGGTTTCTGCGTTAATGGGTCAGAGGCCATGGATTGAAAATGTTCAAATCTCTCCCCGCATTCTGAGCAAATGTAATCGTAGGTAGGCATAAAAATAAAATTTTACAGTAAAAATCAGTCGGTGAATTTAAAAAAAATTACCGGGAGTATTTAGACAATAATGCTTCTTTTACACAAGAAGGGACAAAAGCGGATACATCACCTCCGTTTCTAATGACATCCTTCACTACTGTAGAATTCAAATGAATATATTTCTCATCCGGCATCATAAATAAAGATGCAATTTCAGAGTTTAAGTGGAAATTCATCATAGCCATCTGGAACTCAAATTCAAAATCGCTCACATGGCGCAACCCCCGGATGATGGCAATGGCATCAGATTTTTTGGCATAATCCACAACCAGTCCTGTAAATTGGCTGACCTTGATATTATCAATTTGAGCAGTTGATTCTTTGATCATTTCAAATCTTTCATCAGCAGAGAATAGTGGTTTTTTTTCCACATTTACCGCAACAACAAATTCAAGTTCATCAAAAAGTTTTGCTGCTCTTGTGGCAATGTCAATATGCCCATTGTGGATAGGGTCAAATGTTCCGGGATAAATAATTTTTCTCATTTGTTTGTCCAGGTCAGAATTCTTGTATCGCCATAATCAGATGCATCAGCGTCCAAAAACGGTTCTTGTCCTTTTTCGCATTCTAAAATGAATTTACCGTTTTTATTTAAAAGTTCAAGAATGATTTCTGTCATGGATTTTACATTATATTTTCTATAAGGTGGATCTGCAAAAATCAAGTCAAACCGATCGGATCCTTTTAGAAATGAAAAAACATCCTGCCTTTTGAATTGAAAGTCATTCTCGGTGAATTTTTTGGAATTTTCTTGAATATGGGCTAAGGCATTTCCATGTTTTTCCACAAAGGTCACAGAATACGCACCACGGCTGGCTGATTCAAACCCCATGATGCCTGAACCCGAAAATAGATCTAATACTGTTTCAAATTCAAATGGTGTCAATTTGTCGAAAATACTTTTTCTGACTCGGGATTTAGTCGGGCGGTAAGGCAACTTTGAACTTGTCTTGATGCTCAGCCCTTTATAGCGCCCCGCCAGGATTTGCATTTAATCTTCCAAAATAGAAACGTAAAAACCGGCCCGTGGTTTAGGATGATCTGATTCATTAAACAGGACAAATTTTCGTAATAGAACATCATCCCCCACATTGGATATGATTGCGCTTGCTTGTAAGATATCTGCCTTGGTTTTTACCCAAATCAGTAATGGGCCGTAAATTTGATTCTCGGTGAAAACTTGTTCAAAATATTTTAAGGAATAATCAGTCAAGAGTGTATCCAATTGAATCATCAGGTCCATTTTTGATAATTCACCGGCAGCAAGAGTTCCAGTATGAGGTCCAAAATCAAAACTGTAATACCAAAGAAAAACCGTACTATCCTGTCCAGTTGCTTCCACGGAAAATGAAGTTGGATCCATACCCAATATATTTTCTACATTGGGGTTGGTGCCACTCATGTATTCTAGGCTGATGAAAGATTTGGTAATTGTCATTGAATTATAACGATCCAAATCGGTCTGGGTCAATAAAGTCAATAATGCAGATGAAATCGCTTTAGATTGTCTCCGAAGGTTAACAGATGGTTTTTGATTGGTGAATGAACTGGATTCTTCTTTTTCAACGCCGGATCGTTCTATCGAAAATGTTTTACCTATCCCGAAGACCGGTTTATTGAGTTCTCCCTGTAATTGTAAATAATTAAAACCAATAAATGATCCAACAATCAAGAGCAAGGCCAAAATATATCCGGTGGCAGTCTTTTCATCTTCAATTTCATCTTCAATTGTTTCTGGCTCTATTTCATCAAATTCGTCGAGAGTTTCCTGTATGTCTTCGGATTGAATCGCCGAGGTGAAAAAGAAGTCTGTAATTCCGGGTTCATTAAAAAAATTGAAAGAATAAGCCAAAGAATTGCTGTGTATCATCTGTGTCAGAATATTCGCTTCATAGTGGGGAATACCTGATACAGATTGGTCATCTATTTCAATGCCGTCAAAGGGTGTGCAAATTCTTAAATCGGATGTCTCCCATGCAGCACTGGCTTGGCGTCCTAACTTTTGGGGGCAAAAAACAGGAATATCATCCAAGTCAGACTGTTCTAAGCCCAAAGATGCCAAGGTGATATCTTCTTTTTTATCGGATGTAGCAATCACTTTTGGCACACCGCCGGTGAAGGCCACAATTCCTATCCCAAAACGGTTGTTTTGGACTTTCATGAAAGCATAGCGATTCCCTTTGCGCTGAATCAATGCAGCCTCCGACATGCCAGAGCCATCAAGAAATAGTGAACTGCCGGGCCCCATCCAAAATGGAGTTCCTCCCAATTCAGTAATAGAAAGTTGGATTGTTTGTATGAGGGACTTGGGAACTGTACAAATATGAACATTGGATTCGTCCGGCAAATAAACTTGTCCAAAAAGAGATAAGTTTTGCGAATCATTCCGTCCTTTTTGAGCCTCTAACCAATGGATATAATCAAGACTGTCTTCTCTGGATAGATCATCTTCAGCCTCAACAGTTGAGTGATTTATAAATTCATCAGGCAAAGCCACCGCAACATCCCGGCCATCAAATGGACTTTTCTCCTTGGCTTGCCGCAGGGCTGATGCCAAAACAGAATTCAATTCTGCTTCATCGTACAAAATACCGCTTAATGCTTCGGTAAATGGGATGCGAACAATGGTTTTTAGGCGAGGTTGATCACCATCCTTTTCCCAGGCACCACATAGGAGAAATGAATCAGAAATAACTAAGCCAACCATAAGAGCTCAGTATGCTTATTCCCAGCTTTTATGGCCGTCTTTGATAATACCGTGGCTATTTGCCTTAAAGGAAAATAATAAATAACGTGGTTCTTTGATAGTTTCCTCGATGGGACTGGCCACTATCAAACTTGTGCCGGTTTCATCGATTTCCATCTGGTAAGGTTTGTTGGTCAACGGGCAAAAATACGTAGAGGAATCGGGTAAATAGGTTTTATAATATTCTACAGCTTCAACACGTGCCATAGGTTCTTCTTTAACAACACTGATAAAATTTTCGTCAGCTTTATAGCCTTCCAAATCTTTTTTCCGAATAAATGACGTATCATTTCTTCCTAAGTCTTCAGCATACAAAACAATTTGAACGGTTGTATCTAAAACGGTATCTCGGCGAAAACTTTTCAGCCCAAAAGTGGTGTCATATTCAAATCCAAATGATTCACCCACATCCACGGAAAATGCTTTCCCTTCCAGGGAAATCTCCTGTTCCCCAATAAACAAGGAATCCGCCACCGCCGAGTCTCGAGTGGCATTCACCAAATTCATTGCTTCTAAAAAATTGGGATTGTATTCACCTGTCAATGTGGAATAAAAAACTTCAATATCGTAAAGATTTTGCATTCGGTAGCGACTTTCTTTTTTGAAATAAGATTCCTCCTCCCAAATTGCCACAGGTACATAAATGACAATAATTAAAAAGAACATTGCCAGGATAATTGCAATTTCAAGTAAATCAGTTTTATTCTGCTGGGATAAATTCATTGTATCTAATTATAACGAGATTTGTGGTTTCAACTTTTCAAGTGTCTTTGGGCCAATGCCCTTGACTTTTAAAAGATCATCTGCCGAATTGAATGGACCGAAATCATCGCGAAATCGGATGATCCGTTCCGCCGTGACGACTCCAATCTTCGGAAGTTTTATCAAATCCTGCTTTTCGGCAGTATTGATATTAATGATTTCTGTTCTGGGTTGATAATCCTTTTCTGTAGGTGTTCCCGGTGAATCCTTGCTCTTTTTTTCATTATCTCCATAGGCCAAATCAGCAGCATTTTTGAATGCATCTTTCTCAGCCAACGTAATCGGTTGATATTCATCATAGAGTGTTTGTTGTTTATACAGTTTGATTCCGTAACCGATCACCAAGGTAGAAATCAGAAATATAATGACCTGTTTCTCATGTTGAGTGAAAAGGGTCATTAAATATCAATTTTTGAAAATGGTTTTTGGATCGGGTCCAAGTCCTTCTCCAAGGATTCAATCAATTTCCGCGTGCCGCGGGATACTTTTTTTGGCGTCTCAACTTGTATTTTAACCAGTTGATCGCCATTGGACTTGCTTCTTAATCTTGGGAATCCTTTCCCTCTTAACCGCAGTACTTGCCCGGATTGGATCCCTGCAGGTATTTTGAGCCCTGCCTTTCCATCCACAGTGGGGATTTCAATCTTCCCGCCCAGGACAGCAGTGGGATAGGACACATTAACCTCTAACAATACATTTTCACCATCCCGAATAAAATACTCGTGGTCTGCTTCAACGAACATGACGATCAAATCGCCTGGGTTGCCGTTGATATCTTCGTTTCCTTGCCCATTTAGCGTCATATAATTTCCCTCTTCTACACCTGCGGGGACTTTCACCTTGATGGTTTCTTCTTTTTTGATCATACCATCGGGACCGGAATCGGGTGGACGGTTGCCAATTCGTTTTCCCGATCCTTCGCAATGAGGACATACGGATGTAGAACGCATATGACCAAGAATTGTATTTTGAACGGTAGAAACTTGCCCCTGTCCCTGACATGTAGGACAAGTTGTAAACTGAGCGCCGGGTGCGACAATCGAACGCTTTATTTTTATTTTTTTATCGATGCCCTGAGCAATTTCTTCAAAGGTTAATTTCAGTTTGATTCTGATATCGCTTCCCCTGTTTCGGGATCGCCTGCTGCCACCACCACCAAAAAAGCTTTCAAAAGGGCTTCCGCCAAAAATATCACCGAATTGAGAGAAAATATCGTCCATACTCATGTGAACACCACCGGAAAATCCGCCTTGTCCCCCGCCATCGCCCATCCCCACACCGGCATGGCCAAACTGGTCATAACGTGATCTTTTTTGATTATCACTCAAGACGGAATAGGCCTCAGCAGCTTCCTTGAAATTCTTTTCAGCCTCTGAATCATTCGGGTTCCTGTCCGGGTGATATTTAAGGGCTAATTTCCTATAGGCTTTTTTGATCTCATCCTGGGATGCGTTTTTGGCAACACCAATAATGTCGTACAAGTCTCTCATTTTTTATTGACGATCACCTTTGCATGACGAATGACTTTTTCCCGGTATGTATAGCCTTTTTCAAATACACTTAAGATTACATGGTCATCCATGTCATCATCGGTTTGGGTCATCATTGCATCGTGGATTTCCGCATCCATCTCTTCCCCCATTTCTCCAAATGGTTTCACATCCAGAGATTCCATGAATTTTTGAATTTTCGCTTCCACCATTTGCATGCCATCTTTTAGCGATTGATCTGTTGCATTCGTGGAATCAAGCATTCTGCCCAAATCATCAATGATGGGAAGGAATCCTTTAATCACATTTTCCCCATCGTACTGCAGAAGACGTGATAATTCCTCCGCTTTTCTACGGCGAAAGTTATCAAATTCAGCTTTGAGCCGTAAATGTTTGTCCCGCGCTTCTTCTAATTGCTGTTCTAAGGATTCGATGGTTTCCTTATCTTTAATAGACTGCTTGGAAACAGCTTTTTTCGACGCTTTTGGTTTAGGTGTCTTTTTTGTTTCTTTTTTAAGTGTTTCAGGCACAACTCACCCTATAAATTGAAATTATTGCAAAAAATACAGCTTGTAATTTAATAAGTTGTATTCCGTCGGTACAACGACAGAAAAGACCCTCTATTTTAAATAGCTGGATGCAGCCCGGTAACTGCCGATCAATGTAATGACCACAACCAATGAAAATAACCAAACCCAAACGAAGGGATTAAACGATAAACTGATGCGCCAAGGCGTGAAATTAGAAAAAATGTAATTCACACCTTCAATAGACCCCAGCAAGGCGGGAAACACCAAAACGCATGAAATAAGACCGATAAATAATCCTTCTATGATGAATGGCATTTTGATAAACATTCGTGTTGCACCAATCATTTGCAAAGACCGGATTAATTCCCGCCGAGAATAAACTGAAAGTTTTACTGTATTATAAATGATTAAAACAGCAATAAAAATGATGACTCCTGCCACATAGGGAAAACGGTCATTGATACGGCGGTAATTTCGTTCAATTTTTTTAATCAGATTCCCTTGGTACCGCACCTCTTCTACACGTTCAATTTTCTGAATTTCTTTGATAATGGGCTCTACGCGAATGAGATCCCGGCTGACCCTGGAAAGATTCACCACCGCGCTGGTTGGCAATGGATTGTAACCCAAGATTTCCATAATATCTTCCCCAAATTGATCTTGGAATATCCGGACCGCATCTTCTTTTTCAATGATGGTTGCTGTGCGGACACCTTTGATCTTTTTAATTCGGTGTATCAGTCCGACAGCTTCCTCATTGGATACATCCTGTTTAAAGAAGACCTCAATCTTATATTTAGACCGAAAATATTGCAAAACCTTATGTGTATTCTCACCTGCCGTCGCCAAAATGCCTACGATAAATAAAGCGATGAATAGGGAAAGAATGGCGGTAAAAGCAGTCATTTTATGGCGCCAAACATTTTTCATGCCTTCAGAAATAAGATATAAAAACTTATCCATTACCGACCTCTTAATACACCATCTTTCAATTCAAGGATCGGCAAGCCCCGACCTTTGATTAAATTATAATTATGGGATGCCATTAGGATGGTGGTTCCCGTTTCATGGATAGTTTCTAATAATCGAACCAATTCAAAAGAAGCAACTGGATCCAAATTCCCGGTGGGTTCATCGGCCAATAATACATCTGGTTCCTTGATTATAGCACGGGCTAAGCAAGCTCGTTGTTGCTCCCCGCCGGAAAGTTCATCGGGATAATGATGATCTCTGTCTTCTAATCCCACCAATTCCAGGGCTTCATCAACCCTGTCCGGAATTTCTCTACCCGGATACCCTAAGACATGTAGCGGCAGAGCGATATTATCAAAAAGGTTTCGGTCACTTAACAATTTATAATCCTGAAAAACCATGCCAATCGATCTACGCGCTTTTGGGATTTTTCTTTTCGTCATTTTTTTAGATGAAATGCCATTCACCTTGACATACCCCGCATCCGGTAGTAGATCAAAATAGATTAACCGCATGAGAGTCGTCTTACCGGAACCAGTGGGACCGATTAAAAAAGTGAACTCGCCATCCTTAATTGTCAGGTTTACATTGTTCACTCCCGGCCCTTTTTGGTGGGCGTAGGTTACATTATGGAATTCAATCATGAAAAATTCGGGCTTGATTTTAGATAGTGAAAATAGGAAAAATACTAGTGGTTTGAATGGTTTTTCTAGGGTGGAACTTAAGAAAATGATTCATTCTATTAATATGAGATTTTGTATTATTCTCAATAATGAAATTTTGTATCTTCCGCCCCTGCTTAAATTCGTTATAAGACTAAATGGACACCACTATAATTATTGATTGCATTCTTGTACTCCTTTCCATTCTCATGCTGTGGAAAGGTGCGGAATGGCTGGTTGATTCGGCTGCAGAAATTGCCCACACACTCAAGGTTTCGGATTTAATCATCGGACTGACCGTGGTGGCCTTCGGGACCTCAGCACCAGAATTCGCTGTCACCATTAGTGCTGCCTTCACACAACAAACAGATATATCTATTGGGAATGTGATTGGTTCCAATATTTTTAATTTAGGGTTCATTCTCGGTGGAACTGCCATCATTCGTCCCATTGCCACCTCAGAAAAGTTATTTAACAGAGATGGCCTGTTTTTATTAATGACCACCGCACTCATCTTTTTTCTATTCTTCGGGTTCGACGGATGGACTTCAGATGATGATTATACAAAATATGAAGGATTGTTATTATTCTCATTATTGGTTGGTTATGTCGCCTTTTTATTTATCAAGAAAGATCCGCCTGAAGAAGTTCATCCACACAGTGCCACTTGGAAGTCATATGCCCTCTTTTTTGTGGGCTTACTTTTAATTGTATATGGTGGACATCTCATGGTGGCCCATGCCTCAAATGTCGCCCGCTTCCTGGGTGTGTCAGATTGGGTTATCGCCATCACGATTGTTGCCGCCGGCACGTCTGCACCGGAATTTGCCACATCCATCGCTGCTGCTATTAAAGGACGCCATGGGATTGCTGTGGGCAATTTGATCGGAAGCGATTTGTTTAATTTACTTGGCGTATTGGGATTGGCTGGGATGATCAACCCTTCAGGGATCGCAGAAGATATTTACAGCAGTGTGATTCTACTGGTATTTATGGTGGGACTTTGTCTTTTGATGATTCGGACAAATTGGCGAATCAGCCGCGGCGAGGGAGCAATTCTTGTGATCATAAACCTCATCCGCTGGTATTACGATTTCTCAGTTTAATCGTATAGATTATTCTCGTTGATATAATCCCAGACCGGGAGAGTGACCATATACCGGATGGTTTTATTTTCTACCCATCTATGGCGGATATTCGAGGAGGAAATTTCAAATCGTGGAATATTGGCGAATTGGATCCGGTGCAAAATCCAGGAGGGAATATCACTGGGGCGAAATCCCGGGCGAATTGCTACAATCACCTGACATTCATCCAATATATTCTTCGGATCTTTCCAATTATGAAAATTCAGTAAACTGTCACTCCCAATTAAATAAAATAAATCTTTTTTATCTGTCCCTAATTCTTTTTTTACTGCTTTGACCGTATCAATGGTGTAGGATACACCACCACGTTTAATCTCAATATCTGATATTTCAAAATTGGGATTTCCCTTCACAGCTATTTTCAGCATCTTAAGGCGATCATCTACCGGAGTGATCTCAGTTTTGTGAGGCGGTTGATAGGCAGGAATGAAAATGATTTTATCGAAATTTTCTGCTTCACAGACTGTTTGGGCAATCAATAAATGGCCAATATGGGGCGGATCAAATGTGCCCCCAAATAAGCAAATTCTCATTTAGTTTCCTTTTCAATTTTTTTTTGAATATTATGAATGGCTTCTTCCGCCTCTTCAAACAGCCCATTTTCCGTTAACTTGGATTCATTGACATTCAGAAAAACAATTGCTTCATCAATTTGGCGATTATGTGCCAGGGCTTTCACCATTCCCTGACGGGCGAGATGGACCACGTCTGTATCATAATAAATATCAATGACACGCTCAAAGGACATTTTTGCGGATTCATACTCTTCCATTTTCATGTAGAGAATACCGGTTTCGTACAATTTTGTGCCCATTTTTTGACGTAATACCTGAATGGAGGTTAAAACATCATCCACATATTTGGAACCGGGAAAATCGTCTAAAAATTCTTGGTATCGTTTCAGCGCTTTTTCCGTGTATTCCTGGTCATGGTAATACTTAGGCGACTCAATTCTGTATGCTTCACAAATCTTGAACCGCGCATCTTCCACAAAGGGACTGAATCCCATTCTTCGAGTCAATTTTTCATATTCAGCAATAGCATCCAAATACTCTTCATTCCGATAGTAGGCTTCTGCAAGGTAATACTGGGCATCATCTCCAAGATCAGATCCCGTACCCCGAATAACAATATGTTTAAAATCCAGTTGCGCCTGGAGATATTTTTCATTTTCAAGATTGTCTAACCCAATCTTGAATTTTTCCTGCAAAGTCATGTCATCTTCAGCTTTTGACCCTGCACAAGAAATTACCATGAACAGTAAAAGTACATTTGTAGAATAAATTAAGTTTTTCATAAATCTAAAAATTGATCGTTAAAGAAATTCCGCCTATACCGGACCGGTTCAATGGATTGTACAATAAACTAACATCGGTCTCAATGGTTTCACTTTTTTGTTTTTCTCTGGCCATTTTCTGGCTGGTTAAAACTGCCTCTAATCCGCTAATCACATGATTGAATAAAAGGGTCGTAATACTGTATTTCGCCATGGTAAGCATTTGGTTCGATACATATCGCTGATCAAGATAATCTGTTTTTAAAGGAGTTTTGATCACGATCTCTGTGCTGTCTTCTAATTGTTTTTCTTCCCAGTACCAATCTGTATTCGCATCGGACCACCCACCTACGAATTGATCGTATTTGCCTATGTTTTCGTAAAAATGCCTGTCTCTAACAACATTTATGACACCTGAATCTAAATAGGCTGATAAAAGACTTAAACTATCGGAAGAAATAAATTCACCAAATTGATCCGCCAAAACACCTGTAAGATGTAAGGTTAAATGATGGGTACCTTCATAACTTGTCATGGCTTTGAAATCATTTTCAGTCCATTGTCGGCCATCGTGTTCTATTTTAGTTGTGGGACCAATATCTGTGAACTGATACCAAGTGCTTAAATCCCAATTTGAATCAGCAAATGACTGGAATTCATCCCGCAATGTTTTTGCTTTGTTGGTAAATTGTCTCCACGCAACCAAACTGGTCAGTTCCACGCCCAAAAAGGTGGCTGTTTTCCACATAGGTGATTTATTGTGATATTGTCCAGCACCGGGTAGGACCAATGACATGATCAGTGGTTTACCCGGATAATGGGCTTGGGGTTCATCCACCATTACTACTGATGTTGTATCTTGGGCATTTAAAGGGATATAAAGTGAAAACAGGAGACTAAAAGTCAAAAAGAACTTTGACATAAGTTCGCCCCTCGTTTCCATAGGATATTGTTTTTTCATTGATCTCACGTTCGAATTTGTCCAGAGGTTGATGATATTCCACTTCAATTGCAGTGGGGAAATTATAAAAGGAAAATCCATTTAACCGCCATTGAATTCCCACTGATTTTTTTATTGAAACTGTGTCTGTCCAAGCATCGCCTGCTTGAAAGACGGCACCAATCGTGCTATTTTGCCAAATCATCCATTTGGCTTTTAAATGTTTTTCCATAAACAATGGAAGTCGAAATGTTGCATCTAAAAATGCACTTTTACTTCCCTGAATCGAATAAAATGGGTAACCTTTTAGTCCTGGCATCCCACCCAAATAAAAGTGAAAAAATGAATCTGCAGTTTGGTTTGAAAGCCAACCACCGAGCCCCATCAATGAAAGAGTCCACCTTTTTTTCCAGGGAATTTCAACATGATATGACCCACCAGCCTGAAGCCGCGCCAAGTTGTTATCTCTAAATTCTTCAGTTAATGTCCCCGAATCGGATAAATTGAGTCCTTCAATAAAATCATTTTTTTCTAAATCTATTTTTGTCCACACCTTAAATCCCTTGGATGGATTAATTCCTTTGTCCAACCGTTTTTTTACCATATCCAAAGACCAATCTGTATTTAAACTCCATCCACGGAAATAATCGTAAGCTGCACCCGCTTGAATGCCTTCTGTTGGTAATTCTTGATTGATGTATGCTCGATACCATTGTCGAGTTCCTGATATTTCCAATTTGCTACCGTATACCGGTATTCTCAATCCTGAACGGAATTGAACCAAACGAAATTTGATATCATCTTGAATATCGTAAATCCCTTGATATTTGGAGTTATCTGTTGTATTTCGAGTAAGATAGAACGTCTCAAAGAACAACGTTGGGTAAAATCGTTTGAAATCAAAAATGAAAAAAAGGTCAACATCCTTGAGTTGATTTAAGGAAGCACCACCAAAGACAGACAATCGATTGATCACTTCACTGGAATAGAAATAAAAACCCGGTTTTAACGTACCGTAATCCATCATCACCTTGGGCATGATGAACATATTGGGAAATTGATCCATATACGGAGATGCTTCCGTAGGATTTTGCGCCATAATCGGTTCGGAAAAATTTGCATTATTTTTATAATAATTCTGAGAATAACCCACAAAATCTTCGGCAATTGGATTTATAGAATCCAGTAATGCAATGGTGTAGGCACCGTTTTTATACATGGAATAAAGTATTCTGCCATCCTTGGAAAAATCAGGCATAAAAGCACCACCGGTCAAATTTGTGATATAGCCAAAGGTATTCTCATTGTGGTTGATGTAATATAGATTAAATATTCCGCTTCTATCCATGGAAAACACTTTAGCACTATCATCAGATACAGTCATGTTGCGTTCATCATAATGGGGATGGTTTAAATCAATACTGATTTCGCTGGATTCCAAGTCCAGTTTGCCGATATTTCGATAATGATGGGTCGTGATATCAAAGAATAAGGAATAAGATGATTTATCATAGGTTAAATGGCTGAGAATGGGACGATCTGTGAAATCACTTACCTTTCTCGATTCCATGGATTTTAAATCCAAAATGAAAATATCCTGCCCCCCATCATATGTGGACAAATAAGCAATGGAACTGTCTTTCTCTATAAAAACCGGATTAAACCCGCGAGAATCGATAGTTAATCGATCTTCTGTCTCTGTTTCAATCTCATAAGAATAAATATCATAAAATTTTGAACCATGCTTATTGGGGAATTTTGGTTTTTTACTATAATAAATAATTTCACCATTTGGATGCCATGTAGGTGCGGAATGAACGCCGGACCTGAGCTTTGTCTCCTCCAATAAATCTAAATCAAAATAAAATAGATCGGTCTGACTGAAGAAGTCATTATTCTTGTTGGACAAATAAGCGAACCCATTTTTGCTCGGATGCCATTTAGGAAAAATATTGGTTGTCCCTTCCTTCTGAATTTGCTGCCCTTCAACAGGATTGATCTCAATGGAAGAGGCCAGCATATTATACCGAATTTCGAGATTTGACCTAAAATCTTCATAAATATCTTCCCCACTTACACCAATCACATTCTCAATAGCTTTATTAATGGAAAACCGTCCTGGTGAACTTAATTCATCCATAATGAGTTTCAGGCTCTCCGGACCATATTCATTGGCAATATATGTGGATAATGCAAACCCAGAATTATAGGTGGATTCATTGCCAATGCCTTTTTTCCCGAAGGTATTCATTTCAGTAAAAGATAACAAATTGTCATTGATGGCTCGGTCTCGTAGAATCATATCCCTATGGGTGTCCCAGTGATCCCAATCTGCATTTTCGTACATGTATTGTGCCACACCTTCAGCCAACCAAGGCGGTACAACCGTTCCGGGAATGGGATAACTGATCAATGTATTCGGGAAGCCATACAAAACATCCGGGCGTTTTTCTTCTTCATAATTCATGAATTGCACATAAGCACCGGGAATTTTCGTCCCTGCTTTCATGGCTTTTTGCAGCGATACAATATGGGCGAATTCGTGGGTGATTACATTTTGGAGCCAACGATGACTGCCCCGCAATTCAAAATCCAATGGGGACGCCCAAATTATAATTTTATTATCGTAATAATAAGCTGCACCGTTGGAATAATCATCCGGATCTAGGAGAACTAAATGCGTTTTAGATTTGGGTTCGAAATCATAAAAACCTGTTATCTTCGGATAAATAACTTCAGCCACTGTGGCAGCTTCCCTTGCAGTCATTTCAGTTTCATCGTGGAAATGGATTTGAAAATGCTCCGTCTCGAATGTGTGCCAATTCAATTCGGGATGATTGTATTCCACTTGAGCGAAAACAACCGTCAATAAAATTATAATTGATAGAAAATTTTTCATCAATGAATGACTGCTATCTTAACAATATTCGTTTCTGTTCCATTTTCACCCGATACAGCCACATGAGCAAAATACACACCGGATTCCACATCAGTCACATCCAAAACCCATTCAGTGATTTGGTTACCTCCATGGATCAATTCTTCCGTCCATGTTTTTATGAAATACCCTGCCAAATCATAAAGATTGATTTCAACTTTTTCAGCCCCAATTGTTTCTACTCGGATGGTGCCGGTATTATCTCGAATGGGATTTGGATAACAATAGGAACGAATATGGTTGTTTTCACCTTCTGATTCAATTGAATAATCCAATTCAACTCTTCTGCTTCTGCCCCAATTACCGTGCTCATAAGCCCATTCATTTCCTTTTGAATCTGTTTCTTCCCCAAAATGATAAATGGCATGGCGAGTAATAATTGAATTCTTTCCATCAATCGGTTTAAGTGCAACTAATTCATCATTTTTGTTCGATGTGATTTGGTATTGGACATTTCCTTTATAATCGAAAATGTAAATAGTTGAAAAATCTTCAGATTTTGCGACTATTTCAGGGTGTGCATCACCAAATAGATCTCTGGCTAAAACAGGTGATTGTAATTTAATCTCCATTGGAAATCCTGATATTAGAAGCAATTCAGAATTAAATGCATATAAACTACCGGTTGAATCCAATGCCAATACATCTACGTTTGCATCTAAATCCAAATCAATCCCGGATATAGATCGAAATGATATTTCATCCCATTTTGCTATAGTTCCACCAAATTCAGATGCTGTGATCCCAAAACTTCCTAAATCAATCCCATAATTGAACGATGATGTAAATACACGTTTTGAATGGGAATGCCATTCGTAATAATCTAAGTAAAAAACTGAATCTTGCAAAATTGGGGCACCAAGTTCGTAACTTGATTGTTTTGAAAACAATTCTGTGATTAAATCGGTCGAGTGATAAAATTCATATCTCGTAAAATAAGTTGAAGGTGGAGGGCTGTCATCATCATTAACTATTATAGAAGGCCATTCATGGATATCAATAAGTGTATAATTTTCTTGTTCACTAATAATTGCAAAGAGATTTTGGTTAGGTAAAGTTCTAGGATGAAAAAATACCTTGTTAATAAGCGTATCAATATGCGCTATCCATAGTATAGTGTCATTCCTTCCTAAACTCATTATTTTATCTCCGACAGGAAACATATCTATGATTTCCCCATCTTCGATTGGAAAACCATCTCTGACCAGAGAATTTGACACCGTAAAAAACATAGAGCTATCTGTTTTGCTAATATTTGAAATTGAGATAAATGTGGATGAGCCATTATTCGCTTTTGTGGATGGATAGGTAAAAGGGCCAAATTCAGGTTTCATGCCCCCCATAGACGGATTTGCTAATTCGTATTGTGTATTGCCTTTAAACCAAACATCACCGAAATAACCTGCAGATGGATCATTAAAAATGTGAATGGATTTATACCCTATATCTTGTGCACCATCTGCTTCTTCTAAATCCACACCCAATCGAGATAAATTTGAGTTTACAGAAAAATCATCCAATCCAGAATTGATCACATCTTCATCAATATGCCAAATCAACAATCCTGATGCGGGGAGTCCGATATCATAATTAGGGACAGAAACAATAACACCACTTTCATCCTTCACGTGATTAATAGAGTCTTGAAGAACTTCGATAAGTGGCGGATATGTTGTGCTTCCACTGGCTTCATACATAGCATATCTCATAGAATCCAAACTAATTCCATCGTGAATTGTATTATCACAATTTTCAATTAGAAAATATTCGGATTCATTTATGTCAACTTTCACAATTTGATTTTCTCGCCTTGATGCAAGATTGTACGTGGTGCCGGAGGTTGATGGTGTAGGTGTTTCCCAACCCGCATAAATTCTTGTCCAGGCAGTTGGCGGTGCTGGAATCACACCTCGTCCATTATTGGATCCTTGATCCATAAGTCCAAAAATGCCAACGCCACTCTCTCCTGTTCCAATATTCCATAGCGGTGGCAGACCAACTGCAAAACCTATCATGAGTGCAAAAGTCCCTGTGAGTCCATACTGATATTCACACGGTTCTGATGCAGTGGAAAACATGTTATCTGCAATATCGAATAAAAGATGGTTTTGGGTTTCCGGCAGTATGATTCCGTGTTCAATGTCATGTCCACCAACAGAAATAGATGAGATTCCTAAATTGTCCATGATCATGTCATTGTCAACATAGGTAGAAGGGATATCTTCCGGTGTTGGATCTAAAAATGGTAAAGCAAAATCCTGGCCAATTCCTGCGTGAAACACAACCACAAGATCATACGACGAAAAATTAATCTGATCTATTTCATAGGCTTGATTGACAGCATCTGAGAATAAAGTTGTAATTCTTTTTTCCTGAATATCATCTTCATCATATGGATTGTAATAACTCATTGAATTCGGGAGTGTATATAAATCGTCTTCTCCTGAAGGAAAAACTGTGGAATTTTCAAGATCGATTCCAAATTTTTCGTAGGATACGTCGCTGAAATAAGCATCCACAGCTTTTAATTGGGATTCGAAGTAGGATTTATTGTGAGGCGTCGGATCAATGGTATAGCCACCACAATCTATTCCTTCTGTTGACAAAAGAAATTGGCCATTACCGGAAGTGCTTTCATCTTCATCTATTTGGAAGGACACTCTCAAAGCACAAATGCGCAAATCGCCTGCAACATCAGCGCATAATAAGGAAAATAAACAGACGAATGAAATCGATCTGCGTAGGAAAGAAAACCGCATTTTAATGAGCGGAGTTTAGAATTCCATATTCAGGGAAAAGCGCATGGTATTGGTCAATGGATGACCCGTTTCACCGTAGGTGTAACCAAAATCAAAACCATAGCCGGCAAATCTTAACCCGATCCCAAAGGTTGGATTACTGATTTTCCCTGTTTTATCATAATAAAATCCTGACCGAATGGCGAAATATTTCCCGTACCAATATTCTAATCCAAGATTGTGGACCAATCGATCCAATTCATTGGAGATGGATCTCTTTTTGGAATTGCCAACTTCTTTTTCGCCAAATTCATTGTATTCACCCCAACCTTCATCACCAGGCTCTCCGCTTGTTTTGGTTATTTCTCCATCAGAAAGGTCAATTTTGCCGTCACCATCCAAATCATCCCAAGTATAGCCCCCAATGATTTTATCACCATTCCCGGCGCCATCAGACCCATAATCCATA
The DNA here is from genome assembly GCA_964001155.1 of uncultured bacterium. Taxonomy (GTDB): domain Bacteria; phylum Fidelibacterota; class Marinisomatia; order Marinisomatales; family UBA1611; genus CAXFCD01. The sequence continues at coordinate 20,527 of CAXFCD010000242.1, forward strand.
TCACCGCCTAACAGCCAATCGTTTACCCATGACGTAAAGAGCGCTTTATAAATGGGATCTGTGTGGGCAATTTCCAATCTCCCGTCTTTGTTGTAATCATTCCCGGGACTTACATTTCCATCCTCATCATATCCACCGATGTAACCGTCCCCATCCCAGTCCATGTCCGGATAAGAAGATACAAGTAATTTATCCACATCATAAACAATGCTGAGTTTGTTGAATTCACTTTGAACCAATGCGTAATTTAGTCCCAAGGTCAGATTGGTTGGTTGGGGATCGGCTTGATCCGGGTCAATAAAAGATACTTTTGGTCCTAAATTGGAAAGGTTCAACCCCAATGTCATTTTTGGTAGCAGCCATTCTTTATGCATATATCCTATATCAAATCCAAAATCTGTTGAGGTGCCTTTCCCTTTCTCACTTCCTGCACCAATTTCAACTAAGTGTTGGTAAGAAACTTTCGCATTTAAACCAAATGATTGTGTTGGAGAAATCAACGCACTGTACGAAAGTGCAAAGGCTGACATATAACTTGTGAATGTGCCTAACTCATCCCCTGTTTCACTGGTTCTGATTTGTTCACCTAGGTTCAAAAAGATTAAATGTCCCCCAAGAGTGCCCAATGTGGGATATTGTTTCCGGAAAGCAAAGAATTCATAGTAGAGGTCATCTGCCAGACCGGGAAGCCAATTCACATGCATCATGGCTAATTCCTGCCCTTCAAGGAATCCTAATCCTGCAGGATTCCAATAACTTGCGTAGGCATCGTTTGCCACGGCGACTTGCGCTTCGCCCATCCCACCGGCACGGGCACCGGGGGCAATTAATAGAAAAATTGCACCAGCTTCACTCTGGGCAAATATTGGATTTATGAGGACTGTCAACAATGACAAAGTGGTCCCTAAACGCTTCATTGAACGTCTCCTGAATATTTATTGATATAATGTGCGCTCTTCTCGAGCGAACTGATAGCGTTTAAGGTATTGATTTGCTCCGGTTTTTTGGACGGCGAATATATCTTTCTGCATCTCTTAAAATCAAGGAATGAATTATTAGGGAATTTGTTCCATTTCAGCGTAATAATCCCAACGTTAAAACGGGTATATAAGTAATTAACCCTACAGCAAATAATCTAACCAAAAAGAATGGCAAGGTGGCTTGGTATATTTTTGGCATATCTTCATCAAATCGATAGGCGGCTAAAAATAAATTCATTCCCACTGGAGGTGTCAAAAATCCCAATTCAAGATTGGCAATAAAAATAATAGCCAAATGAACAGGATCAATCCCGAAATGAACGCCTAAAGGTGCAATAAGGGGCACAATCACAATGATGGCTGAAAAAATATCCATCAAACATCCTACCAAAAGGAGGAAGATGTTTAGCATGAGCAAAAAGGCGTATTTGGAAGCAATCACCTCTTTGGCCCAAGATAAAATTAAAATCGGGATTTGGGCATCCACGAGATAACTGGTAAG
>CAXFCD010000243.1:0-12629 GCA_964001155.1 uncultured bacterium
AAGAAAATATTGTTAAGGAAATTTCATCATCCGTATTTAAAAAATATAATATTTCAGAAGCTGAAATTTCTTTGATCTTCGGGTCAGATAAATTACTCTCTTCTTTAAAAAAGCAATTTTTTCATAAGGACCAATGGACAGATGTGATTGCATTCCGGCTAAATGAATACAAAAAAAAATCGGTTGAGGGAGAAATTTATATCAGTTTACCGAGAGCAAAAGAAAATGCAGAATCATTTGGCGAACCATTTGAAAAAGAAGTAGCTCGTCTCATTATTCATGGCAATTTACATTTACTCGGTTTTGAAGATGAAACTGAAGAAGAAAAAACAGAAATGACAAAACTGGAAAACGATTTTTTAAGCCAAATAAATTGGCAAACACTTTTTGAGTAATGAATGAATAAACAGCACGCAGCAGAAAAATTTGTTGAACTTTTGGAGATTGTAGAAAAACTTCGTGGCCCAGATGGGTGTCCATGGGATAAAGAACAAACCCATGCGTCCCTTTTACCTTATTTTTTAGAAGAAGCCTACGAAGTGATGGAAAGTGTAGAAGAAGAGGACTGGGATACGTTTCGAGAAGAGTTAGGCGACATTATGCTCCATGTGGCACTCCAATCTCAAATCGCACAAGAAGATAAAAAATTTACAGTAACTGATGCTTTGAAAATTGTGAATGAAAAATTAGTCCGACGCCATCCTCATGTGTTTGGTGATAAACAAACAGATGTAGCTTTTGAAGCAAAACAAAATTGGGAAGCAACAAAACACGCAGAAAAAAATCGAAAATCACGATTGGATGGTGTTCCACCTGCGTTGCCTGCCTTAACTCGAGCTCAACGTCTTCAGCAAAAAGCAGCCTATGCCGGATTTGATTGGGAGCATGTGGATGACGTTTGGTCAAAACTTCATGAAGAAATTGATGAACTGAAATCCGCCCATGAAAATGGTGATGTGGACAATGTGAAGGAAGAAATTGGTGATGTCCTTTTTTCTGTAGTGAATTTGGCTCGGTATATGGACATTCCCGCTGAAGATATGCTCCGTGCTACCAATAAAAAATTTGTTAATAGATTTCAGAAAATTGAAGAAGAATTGGAAGCAAAAGGGAAAAAGTTAGAAGAGTCCACTCTGGAAGAAATGGATGAAATTTGGGAACGGGCAAAAGGTAATCCGTAGATATTTAAAACATAATTATTTCAATTCGCGTTAACTGTTGGAAAAATTACATAATTACGTTTTTAATATTTAATTGGCTTTTCTTCCTCTGATTTCTACCAGTACCGCAGGACAAGTATTGCCACCATTCAATTCCCACCTTTTTCTGTTTTTGGCAACAATTCTGTAAATACAATCCAAAACTGTAATTGGAAATAATCTAAGGAATTTCCCTAAAATTTTCCAAAATAAACCTAATTGATCTAGAATTATTAAAACTGATTTCCCCTCAGTAAAATATTCATTCCTAATTTGAAGAACCATACTATCTGGAAGATTTTTTGGAGCAATTACAGGTAATTGTGAAAGGGGTAAAAAATGAAAGACACCCTTTTTGTCGGTCTTTAAAATAAATCGAACTGCACTATGGCAAAGGGAGCAGTTACTATCATAATACAAAGTCATTTTCAAATTTTTTTATCATTGTTCATGGATTCCAAAAGGTCTAATGCTTTTTCTTCATCATTAAAGATCCATAGCTTTGCAATGCCCCGGTGACATGATACCTGCCAGTTGGGATAAATTATCCTGTTTAATTGTACAATCGATACTTTCTCTTTCCAGCATGTCTTTCATCAGAGAAAGTTCAATTGCGTTTAGTGATGAATGGATTCGCTTCATTTCGTGAATATTACAATTCAATTAGAAAAATTAAAAGAGATCACCATTTAAATATTTTAATCCAGTATCAACAGCTATGGTTACAACTGTTTTTCCTATTCCTAATTCTATTGCGAGTTGGACTGCCCCAGTAACATTTAATCCACTGGATGTACCGCAAAAAATACCTTCTTCCCGAGCCAATCTGTTTGCCGTTTCTCGAGCTTCCTCTTCATCAATCCCTCGAGCCTCATGGTAATTATTATTGTTTAATAATGGAAGTTCAAAACCAAGGCCGATTCCTTCTACGCGGTGCTTTCCACCTGTTTGGCCCTTAGAATAAAAAGGAGCTGAACCAGGCTCTAAGGCTACAATTTTGGTATTATTTTTTGCATTCATTAAAACATTAGATACACCCATAATCGCTCCTGCTGTGCCAACAGAACAAGTAAAAACGTCAATAGGAGCATCTAATTGATCAACAATCTCTTGTCCCATCTTTTCAAACCCTTTGATAATATCGGTATTATTTAACTGGTCGGTGAAGAAATAGTCATCTTGTATAGCTAATTCTTGCGCTCTATCAATCATTTGATTTATCAGATCTGAATCTATTTTTCCTGATGGACTATGGATAACTTCTAAATTCGCTCCGAATGCGCGCATGGTATCCAGCTTTTCCTTGGCAAATGCATCAGAAGATATCACATGAAAATTGTAACCTTTTACTGCACAAACGAATGCAAGTCCAGAACCGGTACTCCCACCAGTATATTCTACAACTGTCATACCTGGCTTTAATTCTCCTCGTGATTCTGCACCTTCAATCATTGCCAAGGCCATCCGATCTTTGTAAGAGCCTGTTGGGTTACCACCTTCTAACTTTACCCAAACTTCGGCTGCATTTTCTGGAACAATGTGATTTAATCTGACGATGGGTGTATTTCCGATTGCCTTAAGGGAATTTGTACAAACTTTCAATCAGGTTCTCCTTGAATTGTTGCCACCAATTTCCGTGCAGAACCATGATTCCGGTGTTCACATAAATAAATGCCCTGCCATGTACCTAAATTCAGTTTACCATCAGATATGGGCGCAGAAACCGATGAACCTAAAATGGATGCTTTCAAATGAGCAGGCATATCATCTGACCCTTCAAAAGTGTGTTTGTAATAGGATTGATTTTCCGGAGCCAACATATTGAAATGAGATTCAAAATCCATTCGAACGGTAGGATCTGCATCTTCATTAATGGTCAATGATGCAGAGGTATGTTTGATAAAAACATGAAGAATGCCAGTTTTGATTTGGTTTATTTCCGGGAGTTCATCCAGCACATTTTGAGTGATAATATGAAACCCTCGTGTGCGAGGGGAAAGGGTGATTGTTTTTTGAATCCACATGGTCAAAATTTGCCACGAAGTTCGCGAAGAGACACTAAGTAAATAAGTAAAACGTAAAGAGTAATTACATCTTTACATAATTAGGTTTTACGAATTAGTCTATATCTTTCACCATCAAAATTCGGGTTTCTTCATTAGGTGTTTTAGGAATTTCTTCTTGAATAACAAATCCACGTTTTAACGAAAACTGAATCATAGCTTTATGCTTATTTCGTGTTTTCAGTTTGATTGAACCAAACCCATTCTCTTTCGCCCAATTTTCTTGATAATCTGCCAATGCATTTGCAATTCCATTTTGTCTAAATTCGGGCAAAACACCTCCCATCCAGCTATAAAAACTGCCTTCTTTAAATCGGTCATAACCAATCTTAAATCCAATCGGTTTTCCTTTCATTTCTGCAATCAGAATGAGATGGATTTCGCCACACCGCTTTTCGTATTCTTCTAAATCATATGGATTATCAAATTCCGGAATTTGATTTGATAGAGTGACACATTCCTTAAATGTACCATGTCTGACTTCAATTTTAATTCTCATTCAAATGAATGATGCAAATTCTTGGTATAACTTAGCGATCCTTCGTGGCAAATCAGGTTTTCCGTTCTTTTTTACGAGCTGCAGGGAACAGAATATTGTTTAAAATGAGTCGATATCCAGGAGAATTTCGATGTAAGGAAAGATCTGTTGGTGGGTCACCAACAAAATGTTGATAATCTTCCGGATCATGTCCACCATAAAAAGTGAATGTTCCTTTTCCAAAATTTCCATGGAGATATTTCACTTGATCTGAAGCTGGATCTTCGCCCATCAGAACAATATGATTTTTAATCCGATCTTTATGGAATCCAGTAGTTTGTCCCATAAATCCTTTCACTACCGCAACATGATTTTGGGTCAGCATGGTAGGGACAGGATCATATTTTGCAGAAAATTCAAAGAGAGAAAAATAATCTGCTTCTGCGCCACGAGTCACAGGATTATGGCTTGGAGGAAAATCAATATTAGAGAATTCATACACCATGGGATCGGGTAATAGTTTGAATCCTGAAAAAGCGAATGATTGATCAAAATCAAGTTTTGAATGAAGCGCAGGATCTACCGGAGTCCCGTCAAATACTGTATGAACTCCATCTACATTTTCCATGGACAACGCTATATCATAAGAGTCTGTGGCTGAACACATGGCAAAGAGAAATCCTCCATTTCCCACATAATTTTTTATTTTCCGGGCGATTGCCTTTTTCTGTTCATGTACACTGGGGAAACCCAATTTTGCAGCCACTGCTTCAAATTGATTTTTCTGATCTCTATACCATTGAGCATTATGGTGGCTACGGTAAAATTTCCCATATTGCCCCGTAAAATCTTCGTGATGAAGGTGTAGCCAATCATACTCTTCCAATTTTCCCAAATGGACTTCCTCATCCCAAAGCGTTTCATAATCTACTTCCGCGTAGGTGAGGGCAAGAGTTACCGCATCGTCCCAGGGTTGTTTGTTGGGCGGTGTATAAATGGCAATTTTTGGTTTCTTTTCCAACAGAACGATATCCATATTCCCTTGGTCAATCGATGAATAAATGTTTACCAGATTTGTCGCATTCACCATCTCAAATGTGACACCGCGAATGCGGCACTCAGTCTGGACAAATTGATGTCCATCAATCAAAAATGAACCACCACGATAATTGAGTAACCATTCAACATTGGTGTTTTTTGTCAGCGTGAAATAGGCAATGCCATAAGCTTTCAAATGGTCATTCTGGGCTTGGTCCATGGGGATCAAGATTTTTTGTCCAAAGGAAAAGGATATTAAAAGACTGTATAAAATATGTTTCATCAACTCTCCGTTTTCTGCATAGAGCGTATATGAAACCGAATCGGTTCAGAAAAAATTGAACCCGGAAATTCATCCAAAATTCTCATATACTGGGTCATGGCTTTATCCGAATCTAAAAATTTGGTTTCATAGATTTGACCTGCAAGGATAATCCCACGGTCTGCCAAGTGTGTCCCATCCAATGACATAGCCAAGGCCAATGCTTGGTCAAATTCATTTAAGCGAAATTGTAAAATACCTTGCCGGAGAATCGCTAAGGGTGCAATAGTTGCTGTGGAGTCTTCTTGAACCAAATATTCCAATTCTTTAATTGCGTCTCCAACTTTTCTTTGGCGAAGATACCATTCCGCTTTGATAAAATGTTTAAAGGATGATTTGCCTGATGGGTCATTTTCATAATACTGAGATAAGATATTTTTTAATTCCATCAGATCATTGAAAGAAGGATCAATAGGACTCATTGCAAAAAAGGATTCTTGTACTATTTTTAAAGTAGAATCTGGTTCATCCGTTAAAAAGTGAACCAATATTTTTTTCTGCTCCATGGCAGGAAGGGGATTTCGTTCCAAATGTTTTTGGAGAAAATCCAATGCATTTTGTGCCTGGCCTTTAGCCAAGAGAACATCTACAGTCCGGAGTATCACTTTCAATTTTAATTTTTTATTCGGTCGATTTTGCATTGCTTTTTTAAGCAAATTGTAAGCTTGATCAAAATCCTGGAGAATTCTGAATTGAATTTCTCCCAATCGAAAATAAGCATCTGCCAACAAAGGAGATTTAGGCAAGGAAATTAGGAGAGAATCATAGAGGGCTAAACTGGATTCAAGATGATCCGGTGAAATGGTGGAATACACCTGAAATGGATCTTCGAAGAAAATATTTTGGTCAAAGAAATAAGGAATTAAATCAGATTCACTTGTGGGGACAATTTGATCCTCGAAGGTTTGGGCAAGCCCCAATAATGCTTTCCCTGCTAATTTTGAATTTATCTTCTGACTCAAAATAAAATTGTAAGCCCTCACAGAGTTTTCATATTGCATCTCATTACGCAGTTCATTGGCAAAATTGAGCCAATCATTGAAATCGGGTTTACCCAAGTCTGACCATTCCATTTTTACCCGGAATGCTTCATCATAATCCTGTTGCTTAAAATAAAATTCACTCAAAACATTCAGGATCAATTTTGGATTTTCTTTGGCAGCCGTTTTTAATTTTTTCTCAATGATGGGCACTGCTTCTTCTTCATCACTCATGAGTAGAATTCGACGCTGGACAACATCATTCTGGTTTGGTTTATATGCCAAATGGAGGATGAATTGATCCATGGCTTTATCATAGGTGCGGCGGGTTTGATAATAGATTCCTGCTTCATAGGCCAAAAAGGATTTCCCGAATTTTTCCCGCCCTGTTTTTAATAAAGATATCAATTCTTGATCTAAACTGTACCGGCTGAAAAGGGAAACCATGATTCGGTAATAGGAACGATTGTTTTGATATTTTTCTGTTGCGGAAGTCCAAACAGACCTTGCCTCATCCAATTGATCATTTAAATAATGGAATTCTCCCAATTCAGAGTAGGTTTGAATATCATTAGGGGATTGGACAAGTTGTCCGCGCAGAAATTGGATCGCCTCATCATAACGTTGATTTTTTTTGTATAATGATTTCAAGTCCCGAACAGCACGGTGGTGATTTGAATTTTTTTGAAGCACTGCTTCATAAATGGCAATGGCACCATCGATGTCGCCTTTTCGTTCTAATAGTTTGGCTGTTTTTAAAGACGCATTTATGGTGGCGGTGTTTTGAGCAGCCAAAAAAGAAACGCAACTTATTATGAGAATAATAAGGATTTTATTCTTCATGTTGAATCTCCGAAATATCTTCCGTGGTCTGAAGTTGGCTTAAAGAATTGAAATACCGTTTAATCATGGTTTGATGTTCCCGGGAATATCCCGCATTAATGGATTTATTTAAAGCCTGAAGAGCAAGATTTTGTCGCTGTCCCAAATCAATGGGCAATCCACCAGGACCTTCATAAATCACCTCTGAACCTGCAACGGTTGATTTACGCTCCTCCTTAAACCCTCGCTGAGTCATGGATGTTTGGCTATCCAACATTCTAGACAAAATACGTTGCTGTCGTTCTTGGGTTTTTCGGGTAAAACGTCTCCTTTGAAGATCTTTAATGACCTCATCCATTTCTCGGCCAATTCCGCTTAAATCACCCAAACCGTGCTGTCCCGAATGCCGCATTTCATTCATCATTTGTTCTAAAGATTTACGGATGCCTTGTTGCTTTTGTAGCATTTGCCGCATCATTTGTTGCTGGGCAGAAGCAGCCATTTGTCCCAAACTCAATTGCATCCCTTGTTGATTGAGCCCTTGTTGCTGTCCGGCCATTTGTTGCATCATTTGTAAAAATTGTTCGTAGCCACTGGCTGATCCGGATTGCTGCATACTTTGCATACTGTTAAACAACCCTAGGGCTGCTTCATTCAATCCTGCCATGGCTGCATCTTGGTTTTGCCCCGCTTGGCTCACATTCCTGTCTGTTAATTTATTTTTAGCTTCCTGCATCCCAGCATTAGCTTTGCCGACGCCCCGACCAATTTCCGGTGTAATGGCGAACGTTTGTTTTGATAATTCCATCATTTGATTCATAATGGATTGTAATTGATCCTGGAGCAGTTGCTGTCGTGCTGCAAACTCTCGTAGACGGGGAGAATTCCGAGAAGCTGATTTTACCTCAGAACGTAGTTGTTCTTCCTGAGATGAGAGATATAGTACATCCTGCATGAGGGCTTGAAATTGTTCTGTCATTTCTGCCACGGTTTCCTGTTGGAACTGTTGCTGCATTTGCATCATTTGTTGCATCATCATTTCCATATTTTGGAGGGATTCCTGGCTAGTTCGCTGTGCACTTTGAGTTTGTGCCTGAGACAAATTTTCCATCGTTTCCATCATGTTTAATTCTGTTTCTTCAGTAAGATCTGCCCTTGCCATTTCTGTCAAATCATCCGCCGTTTTTTTGCTGTAGGGTTCTACCAATTCGGATGCTTCTTGCAAGAGCGATTTCATATTCTCAAATTCTTCCAAATTCCGTTTTTCTTCCTGTGCTAATCTAGCCAGTGTGGACTGATCCGTGTTCTCATTGGTTTGGCTGATTTCCTGATCAAGCGCATTTTGCTGGTCGTACAATTGCTGCATCCTGTTTTGGAGCTCATCCATTTTTTGCTCTGCCGCCAAACGTTTGAATATTTCAAGATAACGATCCAAATCTTGTTCGATTTGATCCATATTATCTGCAAGGTCACTGAGAGATTCCTGGAGTTTTTTCATATCCATATTTTCCAAGGCTTCTTGAAGATCTTCCATATTGGTAAGCATGTCCTCCGGAATCACATCGCGAATCAGATCAGACAATTCTTTGAATTTGTCCAATAAATCCGGTGAAAAAAGGTCATGTTTTTCTGCTTGTTCAGTGATGGCTTCAATAGCTTCCGCCATTTTCTCCAAATTAGTCAGTTCCTCTTTCGCCTGCTCCAATGCATTCTTCATGGACTGTTGTTGATCCCAATCCATTTCTTTTGTTTTCAATGCTTCCAGTTCCAGGGCTTCAAACTGGGCTTTGAGTTCTTGGAATTCATCTACACCTGAGGTCATATTTTCTATGAAATCTGCTTCTGAATTTTCGGCTGTTTCGTAAAGATCAGCTAGGGAAGGCACCCGGGCAATGAAAGTGGATGAAACTGTTTTTTTAGGTCCGGAAATATCATCATTATCGGTAAGCTCAAAATGAAAATGAACTTCATCTTCCGGCATTAAAACCAAGTCCCCCAGATCCCATGTGGAATAAATTGTTTGAATCAACGTATCCGGGTTTAGATCATGAATCGCAAACATTGCCACATAAGGGTCAGCTTGCAAGTAAGTGGGCCGGCGTACTTCATAGGCGACCTGGAGTTCCGTAAATCCGTAATCATCTTCAACCTCCAAATGGATGGCGATGGATTGATCACTGCCCAATTCAATAAAAGGTGGCGGTTTTATGATGGATAAACTAGGATCGTGATCAGGAATGATCTCGATTGAATATGGAACAGGATCACGATTGGTGATGCCGCGCTGATCTACAAGATTTACGGTAAAATTACCTTCTTCCATGAGTTCAAAATTACCCGATGCAGAACGATGTGTTGATGCCATCTCAGATTGCTCTCCATTGATATCCAAATAGGCTGATTCCAACAACCGGTTTGAGGATAAATAGATTTGAACAGTTGATCCTTTCAATCCTTGGATAACAGCAACATTCCCTTTCTGTGTTTCTGCATGGAGTTTGCTGTAAGCCGGTGGCACGACCGTAATGAGAAAAGATTCAAACACCGGCCGGTCTGTGACAAAAATTGTATCAGGAATAGAAGTAACTTCTTCCCACGCTTCCCAAAAGTAATTGGCATCCACTACTGCTTTGTAGGCATAATCCTGAAATAAATCCGGAAGATCAAACGAATAAAATCCGTTTGAATCTTCCGTTGCAGCAAATTCAAGTGTCAATGAATCCCGCTGGTGCGTTGCGACTTGTGTTGGGTTCAATCGAAGGGTTACCGAATCCGGCTTTGCCTCCTTGGATTGGATTGTTATCGTTGCTTTTTCACCACCCAAAATGTGAATATCGCCGGTCAAGCTTTGGAGCGTAAACGGTTTTGGCGCCGGGAATTCTACGGTGGGATGTGTCCACCGAAAAAACGCTTTGGAAACATCCTCATATTGAATGGAAAAAATAAGAATTAAGAACATCCACGTTCCTAACAAACCCAATTTTAATTGATCAATTTTAGAATCATGTAACAAATTTGGATAATTTAGATCTGTGAGTTTATCGGAGATTTTTTTTACATAGGAATCTGCCAATTCCCGGGATTCATTTTTCCCCGCACCCAATTCTAATTGGTATGCATTGATAATTGTATCCTGTTTTTCAGGAAAAGCTGCTTGGCCCAAACGGAGAGACAATGTTTCAATTTTATAGCGGTCTATCAAATCATGTTGTGACCTGAAAAATTGGATGAACCAAAATAATAAATAAATGCCACAAATTCCTGCAAGAGCAAAAAGAACATTGATTTTAGTTATTGGTAAAAAATAGAAAACGGTTTCCAATGCTATACCAAATAAAAATACAATGGTACCCAAGATGCCAAACCAAAGCAAACTCATTAGAACATCCTGCCAAAACAAAATGGATCTGGCGGATAAGAGATGGTTTTTAATCTGCATTATTGAGTCAAAGCAAAATAAATAATATTAACACCCATTTTCAAAGCAGCTTCCCGGATGGGCCATGGATCCTGGTGAACACTGGCATCTTCCCAGCCGTCACCTAAATCCGACTCATAGGAATAAAGGAGAATCATACGTTCACCTTCAAAAAGGGCTAAAGCTTGGGGTGGCTGATTATCATGTTCATGGACCTTTGGCAGCCCGTTGGCCATGTCATAATAGGAAGAAAAAACTGGATGGGTTTCAGGAAGTGGAACAAAATCTTTATTTGGGAAGACCCGTTTCATTTCCCGGCGAAAGGATTCATCCATTCCATAATTATCATCTGCATGTAAAAACCCACCCTTCATTAAGATGGACCGAAGTGCGATGACTTCCTCATCAGTGAGACGAATATTCCCATGGCCTGTCATATAAAGAAAGGGGAATTGGTTTATATCGTCATCAGTCAATTTTAAACGAAATTCTTCTGTATGGGCAGACATAGGTGTATTTTCATTCAGATAATTCAGCAAATTAGGTAAACTACTGGGATCACTGTACCAATCACCGCCGCCGCTGTAATGAATTCGGGCGATGGAAAAAGATTGAGCAAAAACTAATGCTGTGCCAAAAATTAAAATGATGATCTTTTTTATCATGCAAAAACAATGAAAGAATTGATTCATTTGTTCCCAAAATGGACCTGGAAAAGTTAGCTCGTTTTTTGTGAGTCTCTACTTGTAAAACTCATGGGAATCACGGAATTTTTATTACCCATATCAAAATGAAAAAAACACGCCACATAACCTTCCTGTTAATTCTAACCGGATTGTGGGGTCAAATTGAAGAAGAGGAAAAGAAACCAAGGACCTTCCTTTTTGGCCTTATCAAGTTCGATACAGAATCAGCTTATGAGGATGGCGCATTCCTCGATAAGTGGCTTCATGCCAGAGAATTTGCTGCCCCGGTGAATCTTGTCCCTGTTGAAATACGTTACGGAGTTGGTTTTTCGGGCAAAACATCCGGAAGCCCAACAAACCTCACCAAGGATTCGGCTGTGGATGACACGGAAAAAATAAAATACGATGATGATGTTGAACCAATTAGCCAAGGATACAAAAATATTTGGGGGTCATCCATGGAGGTTGATTTTGGCCTCATAAATATTCCCCATTATCTTTTAGGGACAAGTTGGATGAATGTAATGTCGGGCCTTTCATATAGAACCAGTCAACTTTTTTATGCTGCAGAAGTCCCCTACGAAGATTGGGAAAAAGTGAACGCGAATTGGGGAAACACCGCTTATTTTTCTCCTAAGTTAAAGGAATACATGTTTACCAATCATTTCCAGTACCAACCCTTCAACAATTGGTTTGTGAATTTTCGATATGGTTATGGCTTGGCCAGAGCATTGTTTTATACATTAGAAAGAGACGAATGGGATGAATCTGTCACTGGTTCCGGTACCTCCATGGCTTTGGGTGCGGGTATAAGATTTATCCTGGATCCTGGAAAAGAAAATCGGTTTACCGTTGGTTTGGATTTCCGGTATTCTTACACCAAGATACACACTATTTGGGATCCGGCGGATGTGACTCCCATCAATCGGTTCGATGTTTCTAATTATGGACTCTATTTCACATTATCTGCATTTTATGGTGGACTAAAAACCATCGGTGACAAAGCCAAAAAAAGTTATTACAGGAAAGATTATGTTGTAGCGAAAGACGGGTTTAACGAATTTCTGTTAAATTATCCAACCCATGCAAATCGCCACCGGGCTGAAAAATATATCGCCGATTGTGAATATAAAATTCCTTATACCATTATGGATGAGGGTGTAGTGCTGGACAAAAAAGGCAAGACCCAAAAAGCTCTCAGGAAATATTTATATGCTAAATCACTGGTGAAAAATGACACATTGATCATCAATACATTGAATCGCCGTATTGAACAAATCGCACTTTTATGGATGGCTGAAGCTGAAAAAATGCTGAAAGAATCAAAGTATATTGAAGCGTATTCCTTGGTGAAATATGTGGCAGAATTTTCCATCTTTGGAAAAAAAGAATTACGACGATTTAAATCTTGGGTTGTTTTAGGCGAAGGGAAGGAATATCAAACAGCGGGCTTTATTGGCAAAGCCATGGGCAAATATGCGGAAGCTCTGGAAATGAACCCGGACTTGATCCACGAAGTGAAGGCATTGCAATATAGAGCCGGAATCCAAATGGCCAAACTTGCAACTGAAGCCGACGAATTTGAAGAAATTCAATTGGCTATTCATTCTCTGGAATACGCGC
>CAXFCD010000244.1:0-1696 GCA_964001155.1 uncultured bacterium
ATATTGTTATTTATAAGGTTAAGTGAGTTTTGTACCAGGTTCGGCCTGAAAAGATCATCCTCAGAAATATCAAATTCAAATTCCAGCTCTGCCAGCACACCGATGAGCGTTTCTTTAAGGATGGTCAGTATTTTCGAAAGAGCGCCACTTAAAACCCTTTGGTTTATTTCAGCCGCCTTTGCGGATTTTGATCCAATGAGGCCGGAAACAGACTCAGCCTGAATCAAATCAAGCTTGCCGTTTAAAAAAGCCCGTTTTGTGAATTCTCCCGGATCAGCCAGTCTTGCTCCAAGGTTGCAAACAAGAGAAATAATTTGATCAACAATTATTGGGTTGCCGTGACAAGAGAGTTCTACGACATCTTCTCCTGTATAAGAAGACGGGCTTTTAAAAAACGTAATTATAACGTCGTCTATTTTTCCACCCTTACCCAGTATCGAAGCAAAGGCAGATCTGCGATTCTCGAGCGAATTAAAGCCTGTTATTTTTTTGGCAATGGATTTTGAATCGGGACCGCTGAGCCTGATCAATGAAACACCACCATGCCCAGGCGGTGTTGCTGGGGCAACAATGGTGTCAGGATTCATTAAGCGGTAATTGTTTCTGTGGGCGGAATCAGCTTTTGTTGGGCAATGGTTAATACGTTAAACAAAGTATAATAAAGATTAAGCCCTGATGGAAAGCTGTTAAAAATAAGGAAAAAGAACCCTGTCATAAAATATTGCATTGTTTTTTGCTGGGGTTGTTGTGCCGCACCGCCGGTCATCATACGCTGTTGGATATACATGGAAACAACCATTAAAATAGGGAGGATGGCTACGTGGGCACCATAAATTGGAATGGAAAATGGCAATGTGAAAACAGCATCCGGCACTGATAAATCTTTAATCCACCAAATAAAAGGCTCTGCCCGAAGTTCGATTGTGGTTCGAAAAACCTGAAAAAGCGCAAATAAAAGAGGCATTTGCAATAGCATGGGTACACAGCCACCCAATGGGTTTACACCTTTTTCTTTATAGAGCTGCATCTGTGCTTGTTGTAATTTTTGCGGGTTATTCTTGAATTTATCCCTTAGGGCCATCAGCTCAGGCTGAATTTTTTGCATGGCCGCTGTTGATTGGTAGCTTTTCTTAGTTAAGGGATAAACAAGGATTTTTACACCTACGGCAAAAAGGATTAAAATAAACCCGTAATTGGGAATGTAGTCATGCATTTTTTTCAGAACGAATAACACACCTTTTGATATGGGGCGAATAAAGGACCACCCAAAATTCATCACGCGCTCAAGATCTCGCCCAACTTCCTTAATTCTGTTATATTCAAGCGGTCCCAAATATAATGAAAGAGAAGATGTTTCAGCAGCAGGGAGGGCTAACGAAACATCATAGGCCTCCCGGTCTCCGAAAGAGCCGCCCATAGATGCCGCAGTGACATTGCTGGGATTATCAGGAATGAGGGATGTAATAAAATATTTTGTTCGCACCGCGACCCAGTCCGTAGCGCCGTTAAAATTTTGAACATCTGATTCCCCTTGACCCACTTTTAGGTCAACCAATTCACCACCCTGATAAACATAAGACATAAAATAAATTTGGTCATCGGTTAAATTTTCTTCCGTTGACGTAAGTCCGCCATACCAACCCAGGGAATAAACACCGGCGAAAATTTGGTCTGAAATGCCTGTGGTGTTAACAGA
>CAXFCD010000245.1:0-8058 GCA_964001155.1 uncultured bacterium
AAAGCAAGGATCTGATGGCCGAGACAAATTCCAAACATGGGCTTCTTCCCCAAGAGTGTTTTCACTGTTTCGATGCCATAGGTTACAGCCGCAGGGTCGCCGGGGCCATTGGATAGAAAGACACCATCTGGATCAAAATCTAAAATATCCTCTGAAGATGTTTGAGCCGGAAAGACCGTTAAATCACACCCATGAGTTTCAAGCAAACGAAGAATATTAGATTTAATTCCAAAATCAATGGCAGCAACTTTGTACTTGGATGATTCGTTGGAAGGCCATTGATATTGATTTTGAGTGGTTACTTCCTTTGCCAGGTCTAGACCAGTCATATCCGGTGATTTGGATAATTTTTCTTTTAAACTATCTAAATCAAAATCTGTGGTTGAAATGATACCATTCATTGCACCATAATCTCGGATGTGACGCGTGAGAGCTCGCGTATCAATGCATTTGATACCAATAATTTTTTGATCTTTTAAATATGAACCGATGGATTGGGTGGATCGCCAGTTTGACGGTAAATCCGTTTCTTCTTTAATGACAAATCCTGCTACTTGGATCTTATCAGATTCAATGTCGTCAGGATTCACACCGTAGTTACCGATGTGGGGAGATGTCATGGTAACGATTTGGCGGCAATAGGAAGGATCGGTCAATATTTCCTGATATCCGGAAAGTCCTGTATTGAAGCAAACTTCGCCAATGGTTTCGCCTGTTGCCCCGAATGTTTGACCATAAAAAAAACGGCCGTCCTGCAACAAAAGAACGGCCGTTTTAGAATTTTTCATGCCCGAATTTCACAAGGTTTTTTTGAAATCCAAACCTTGATCAGGCGAGATTTCAAATTTATTTAAGGAGAACAAGAACCTTGCAGTTTGTGAGAAGCCCGAATTTCTTTTCAGCATCTCGGATTCTTTCCGCATCCATATTTGAAACAGTCAAATTCACATCATCATCACTAGATACAGCTTCAATCAAAAGTGGATTATTTCCAACCCTTCTGCGCACATTTCCGTCTTCCATAGAATGGGCGTATCCAATGGGACCACGGTTAACAGACCGTGAACGCGTGTAATGCCTGGGGCCATAGATCAATTTTTCGTTTTCATTGAACACCTTGGGCACCATGGCCGGAATGTGATAAATATTTCTGGCATCAATCACAATGCCGGTTGTGCGTTCACTTTTCGGCGTGGCTGCCCGGGTCATAAGATAAGTGGATTGGGCGACACTTTCATTCAAATAGCCGTCGGCATCAACTAAGATTTCTGCCAAACCGGACATTTTGATCGCCAAGGCAATGGCAACTTCATTTCGTTCTAGGTATTCTATTTCTCCTTGCTGATAGGCACTGCCCACCAAAGATTCAACCCGGCTGCCAACCAGCGGATCTCTCACCATGATTTCCCCAACAGTACGACTGTCGAAGTTCACCAGTTTAATCAAATCCAATAGATTTCCCCGTGCTTTGGCTCGGGCTTCGCCCTTGGAAAGTTTCAGGTTTTTCTCAATAATTTGAAGGTCCCCTTCCGATGTTTCTTTTTTGGTAATTGCAGCGGTTCCGCGGGAAACAATGACTCGATTTGCATAATCAATGAACCCGTAATCAGTGCGCACAACGGAAGATCTCGGGGAATCGACAGCGAGAAGACTGCCAATCAGGATTAAGTATGTGGATAGATGTTTGACCATAGCACCTCGTCTAGGTATGACTGAAAGTAACAATTTTGACTATCGTAGTGCAACTCTCCAAAATAACAAATTCCATCAGTAACTTCCCGCATATGGCACGCCATTTTAAGATTCATTATTTGCTGCTGATTCTATTTCTGTTTGCCTGCGTGGAGAACAGGATTTTTATTCAACTTCATCCCGATGGGCAAACTTATTTTCGGTTTGAGAGCCGTGGCGATTCTACCGATGTTTTTGATACAGATTATATTCATCCCCAAGATTTCCCGGGATGGATCACTTCATCGAAGGTGATACAAAATGAAAATGATAAAAACTGGATTTTAACTTCGGAGGGATTGAGCCAAGATACAGCCATTCTGTTTTATGGTGAGAAAATGATTCCCTTAGGTTACGCCTTTAACCGCAGTGCCAAAGTAACATACTTCAGCACGGAATATTCTTTTACTTTCACGATTTATGGACGTCATATTCAAGAAGAATATCCGAAATTGTATGAAGCAATTTTGTCGGAGAAATCCGATTCACTTTACTGGCTTCCGGAAGCGCTTACCGTTTTGATGCAAAAAGGATTGCATGATCTCGCTCAAGATTCATTGTCGCCCCATGAAATTATATGGAATCAAAGGCTGGTCAATCATTTGCGGAATTCTTTTGCAAGAATGACCACCTTGGAAGATCTTCAGGAAATTCAAAAAGATAGGGAATTATTTTTTACAGATTTGCTGAAACCCTTTAAAGTTGATTCTGATTTGCCGGGTAAATTGGCAGATGCCATGGAAATCCATGAAAAAATTCTCGAATCAACTCTGGACTTGAACGATGATTACTTTGAAATGAGAGTCATCATGCCGGGACAACCTGTATTCACCAATGCGAATGAAATCAATAATGATACTTTAGTCTGGCAATTTAGATTGGATTCTCTTTTAGCAGATGAATATACAATAAATGCAAAATCAGTGATCTACGCTACAGATCGGGTTCAAAAAACCTTAATTTCGGTTGGAATTCTATTTCTGCTTTTGATGGGGATTTTAATAAAAAGACGCCTCTGATCATGCTGAAAAAATTGATACTGACACTAACACTTGTTTCATTCACTTGGGGTGACACGCCCAAATTTGGGGATGGGCAGATTGCCATTATGATTGAAGAATATTTTCATTCATCAAGGGAAGCGCCGGAACTTATGGGTCACCAGTTTTATGCGAGCAAGTATGAACAAGTGATCCAAATAGAGATTGATACAAAAGAAGAAAACGTCAATGATGCATTATTATTTGGTTTCAAAGCTATGAGCCAAATTGCCAATGTAGCCAAGACGCCGTTTACCCAATCTGTATTGGTGATTCATTTTGGTAATCATGGAATGCCTGTTGTGGCCAGTGCTTTTTTGGATTGTTCCAAGGAATTCTTTTTGGACGGTACGATGAAAGAGGATGCTTGGCGAAAGCATTGTTTAATTATTGGAGGAAATAATTGAGTCAATCTTTTGAAAAAATTCACCATTACATGGGCATTGAGCTGAATCAGCAAACATGGGGGCTTCTTGGGAAAAAAGATCGCAATGCACAGGATGATAATCGTATGTTAGCTTTTGCAAAAGCATCTTTGTATCATTGGCACCGCTCCCACGAATTCAAACTGGTGAATGAACAGCGGGGCGAATGGATGATTTCACATGTGTATGCCGTTTTGGGCAAAAGTGAAGAAGCATTATCTCACGCAAAAAAATGTTGGATGTTGACTGAATCCTTAAATTTGGCAGGATTTGATTTGGCATATGCTTATGAAGCTTTGGCACGAGCCCACGCAGCGTTGGGCAATTCGGATAAAATGAATGAATATTTTTTAAAAGCAAAATCTGCAGGGGAGAAAATTGAAGGGAAAGAAGATCAAGAGTTATTTCTATCGGACCTCCATCAAGGCCCCTGGTTTGAATGCACAAAACCAATGGATGATTAAATGCAAGACTTGATTGATCGATTACACGAATTCGCAAACCATGATTTTCCTGTACCGGAAGTTTCTACTTATTTAGAAACCTACCAATTCACAGAAATGGACAGAGAGAGGTATACATTTTTTGAAGATACATTTTATACACGCAATTTGGTGTTCCGTGATAAACATTTTGAAATTTTAGTTTTATGTTGGAGTCCCGGGCAAGTCGCACCTGTCCATGGGCACGAAGGTGAAAAATGTTGGGCTCGGGTGGAATCAGGAAAACTTCAATTTTGCAATTACAGTATAGAGTCTGAATCACCCTTAGTTGTAAAAATGGACGAACAGCTAGTTGGAGAAGCGGGTCATTTGGATGGCCCGGCGGAAATTCATTCCGTTGAAAATATATTTGATGAACCTGCTATGAGTCTACATATCTATGCTAAACCCTTTGATGCCTGCGATATTTATGATATCGAAAAGAAAACTATCGATCGGGTTACATTGAATTATCACAGCAAATTTGGTGAATTGTGCTAAAATATTTCGTTTTCCTTCCGTGCCTGTTGTTGGCACAAATTGAAAAACAAGTGCGAGATGATGATCCATCTTTGTTTAAAAATCAGCGAGTTTATCACGCACCGCCAAAACCATTATTTAAAGGTCGGCCTCATGATTTGGACTTTTTAACTGATATTCCAAAAGATTCTGTAGCATCTTCAATCCTGTTTTTTAAAACGGACTCAATGGAATATTACCAGGAATTTTCCTTGGAAGGAAATCATGGGCTTTATCGATTCAATTATGATCCAAAGCTCTATCCGGGAACACGGCTCCAATACTATTTTGTCATTCAATCCGGATCCAATATTCATGCAACACCGGTAGACAGCACAGGCGAACTTTTCCCCATGGATAAATTGTTGATCGACCCGGTTCAATATTTTAAACAAAAAGCACGCTTGAACCAATGATCCCGGAAAAACGCATTGCCGAACTCCGGGACATTCTTCAAGATCACAATTACCGCTATTATGTCTTGGATAATCCAGTTATTTCCGATGGAGAATACGATAATCTCCTTCGCGAATTGGAAGAATTGGAGAATAAAAATCCCAGCCTAATTACCGCCGATTCTCCCACCCAGCGTGTAGGGGCGGAACCTGTCTCTGAATTTGGTACCATCGAACATCGAAAGCCCATGCTTTCCTTGGCCAATGCCATGAACCAAGATGAATTAGCCGCCTTTGATGAACGCATGCAAAAAGGCTTGGAGAAAAATTCCATAACTTATATTGCAGAACCAAAACTGGATGGATTGGGTGTGGAATTGGTTTATGAGAACGGTATTTTTGCTTACGGATCTACTCGCGGCGATGGATTCACGGGAGAAGATATCACCCATAATTTGAAAACGATTCGCAGTATTCCATTGGCATTACGAACGGATGATCTTTCAGCTCCGACACTTTTGGAAGTCCGTGGAGAAGTTTTCATCAAAAAAGATGATTTTAAATCATTAAACAACTATCGAGAAACAGATGGAAAACCAGTTTTTGCCAATCCCCGGAATGCTGCTGCAGGTAGTTTACGGCAATTAGATCCAGCCATTACGGCCAAACGTCCGCTCTCAATTTATTGTTATGAAGCCGGTGAAATAATTAGCCAATCATTTGCGGATCATAATATTTTTTTAGATGCTTTAAATAAATGGGGACTGCCTGTCAATCCACTGATACAATCTGTCACAGGATCAGCAGCGTTAATCCAATACCATGAAGATTTAGAAGCGAAACGAAATGATCTTCCTTATGAAATTGACGGCACTGTTTTTAAAGTGAACAATTATGATGAGAGAGATCAATTAGGTATGCGCAGTCGGTCACCACGCTGGGCCATTGCGGGAAAATTCAAAGCACAACAAGCCACAACTATCATTCATGATATCGATATTCAGGTAGGAAGAACAGGCGCTCTGACACCTGTGGCCAAGTTAGAACCTGTGTATTTAGCAGGCGTTACTGTCACCAATGCGACGCTTCATAATCAAGATGAAGTTGACCGGAAAGATATCCGGGTGGGTGACACAGTTTTGATTGAACGTGCAGGAGATGTGATTCCAAAAGTGGTGAAAGTTATTTTAGATAAGCGACCGAAAAACACAGAGCCATTTCAGATTCCAAAGGAGTGTCCTGTGTGTAGCCATGAAGCGTTTCGACCGGAAGGAGAAGCCATTCTGCGTTGCGGGAATATGTCCTGCCCAAAACAAATCAAAGGTCGCATTCAGCATTTCGCTTCAAAACTGGCCATGGATATTGATGGTCTGGGTGAAAAGATTGTTGACCAATTGGTTGATGAAAATTTGATTAACTCAATTGAAGATCTATTCACTCTGGAGCAAGAGTCATTGGCAAATCTGGACCGTATGGGCGAAAAATCTGCCGAAAACCTCATTGATGCAATTTCCAATGCAAAGGAAACAACTTTTGCCAGATTTGTTTATGCTTTAGGGATTCGTAATGTTGGGGAGCATATAGCCAAAGTTTTAGAAAAACAATTTTCAGGCAATTTGGATAAATTCCAATATGCCAGTGCTGAAGAATTGGAAGCTATTGATGAAATTGGTCCCATTGTTGCTGAAACAGTTCTTCAATTTTGGTCAGATGACTCTAACAAACAAATTGTCCAACATTGTCTGGATCGCGGTGTAACTCTTGCCAAAGTTGATGTGAGTGACCATCAACCCTTTGATGGACAAACATTTGTATTTACAGGTTCGTTGAAAAAACTTACACGAAATGAAGCAAAGGAAATGGTAGAAAAATTGGGCGGTAAAACTTCAGGCTCTGTCAGTAAAAAAACAGACTTTGTTGTGTCGGGGTCCGGAGCAGGATCAAAGCTAAAAAAAGCAAAAGAATTGGATGTGGATGTTTTGACTGAAGATGAATTTTTAGAAAATGTTAAACAATGAACAATTATTTAGCACATAGAGTTTTGAAAATCAGGAGAAGATTTCATGGAGAGATTTTCAAAGTCGGGAGACTTTGAAGCGATTGGAAAAGAAAATCAATTAAATTCTCCCATGCAATTTATCCTGCTCCTATTTCTCTCTGTCTCTTTCAGCCAAAATTTTGCTGTCTTCAAAATCGCAGATGTTCCTGCAAAAGCGCTTTATATCACCCAACCTCAAGGAGATGATTCACGGTTATTCGTCCTTAATCAAAAAGGTCAAATCCATATTATTAAAAATGGTGATGTGTTAAAAGACCCCTTTTTAGATATTTCAGACCGTGTTCAAAGCTCACTGATTCCCGGAAGTGAAGAAGGATTATTGGGACTTGCCTTCCATCCTGATTTTTATACAAATGGTTTTTTCTATGTGAACTATGTCAGTTTAAATGAAACATCTGTTGTCTCTCGGTTCAACGTCACCACTGATCCGGAAAAAGGAGATGAAACTTCAGAAAAAATCTTATTGGAATTAGAACAGCCCTTTGGAAATCACAATGGCGGACATCTTGTTTTTGGGCCTCATGACGGCATGCTCTACATCGGTTTTGGTGATGGTGGAAAATGGGGTGATCCTTATGATCATTCCCAAAATACGAACACACTTTTGGGTTCAATTTTGCGCATTGATGTGGACAACGGTAATCCATATGCCATTCCACCGGACAATCCATTCGTAGGACAGAAAGATAAAAAACAAGAAATTTGGTGTTATGGATTACGGAATCCCTGGCGATTTTCTTTTGACCGGAAAACTGGTGATCTCATTATCGGAGATGTGGGACAAAATAAATGGGAAGAAATTAACTGGAGTACCTGGGAGGATTCCAAAGGCGCCAATTATGGTTGGCGAACCATGGAGGCCAATCATTGTTATAATCCTGAAGAGTTTTGCGATACCACCGGTCTTGTAAAACCTATCCATGAATACCCAAACAATGCAGCTTATATAAAAATACTCATCGGTATGGATGAGACTGAAGCTACCGGCTGTTCCGTTACCGGTGGGTATATCTACCGAGGCGACATCTTGCCAAAACTCAAAGGAACTTATATCTTTGGAGACTACTGCACCGGACGAATTTGGTCATTCCAATTAAAAAATGGTAAACGGACCAATTTCCGAAATATCCATCGTTATTTGAAAAAAACTAGTAAAGATGTGCCCCTTTTCATATCATCCTTTGGGGAAGATAATTCAGGTGAACTCTATGTAGTGGATTATTTGGGTGCTATCTATAAATTTGTACCGTATTAACAACAGAGTATTATTATGATGAAAATCGAAGAAGTAGTCGGCGACTTGATCCTCGTCGTCCTTGACAACCATGAACCTTTAGCAAAGATTGGTATTGATCAAGACAAAATATTTGTCTACGTAAATGGCTATGACGAAAATGGGATGTGGAT
>CAXFCD010000246.1:0-23212 GCA_964001155.1 uncultured bacterium
CAATGCAGTCATTTTTACCAATGGGGATAATGATACCTTTCCCCTTTGGTATTTGCAGGAAGTGGAAAAACTTCGGACAGACGTGGCAGTGGTGAATTTGAGTTTATTAAACACACCTTGGTACATAAAGCAACAAAGAGATTGGCGTCCGAAAGAAACACGATTTATCAATTTATCTGACAGGCAAATTGACCAGTTGACTTCCAGCCTCACGCGATGGGAAAAACAAAAGGTGAAGGTGCCTGTTTATGATGATCCTGAAAACGAGGACGGCTTCATTGAATGGGACATGAAACCCACCTACGGCAATCAAGCGCTCCGGGTGCAAGATATGATGATCATGCGTATCATCAGCGATGCAGCTTGGCGTGTACCCATTTATTTTGCAGTAACTGTTTCGCAGAAAAATAGGATTGGTTTGGATAATTACCTCGATATGCAGGGACTTACCTTTCAATTAAAGAGCCATAAAACTGATCCCATTGATGCAGAACGTATGTATGCAAATTTGATGACAGACGTTGGTACACAACTTTGGTCTACAGAATTTGACCGGGCGGATTTTAATAATCCTGAAGATATTGATTATTTGAATTGGTCACGGGATTACCAGCCGGGTTACATGTTTAGAAATCTCGGAAATGATAAAGTTTATTTTAACAAGCAAACTAAGCGATTGCTTCAGAATTACCGCAGTGCTTACATGCAACTGGCTGTTAATTATTACATGGATTATCAGAAGGAAGACCGTCGCAAGAAAAACAAAGATGAAGAAAAATTGGCTGACCTGCGGAAAAAAATTATTCTTACTTTAGATAAAATGAATCAGAATATTCCGGACACAACGATACCCATTCAATCGGAAGATTTACATTACCAAGTTGCACGGATCTATGGTGATTTGGATGAAAAAGAATCCATGAGAGATATCATGGAAAAATTGGTTGATCGGAAAAAAGGCAAACCCTCCAACCGGGTAGAATATGCCAATACCTTTTTCAAAGAATTGGATGACACAGCAACTGCCTTGGATATTCTGGAACAAATGCACCAGCAATTTCTAAACATGGAAGGGATGGTTAAGACTCGAGGATTCGGAAAAAAATCTGTTACAAAAAATGATTGGGGCCGATGGCAGAAAGCATTCCCGGAAATAGTTTCTTCTTTGGTTTATATTTATCGCAATAATGATCGCATGATGGATGCAGAGTTAGTTCTGTCCGATTGGGTGAATCGAAATCCTACCGATAAAAACGCCAAAAAGATCCTGGAAGAAATCCGCTCCGCAGGGTAACCTATAAAGGTCAACGTGGCCGAAACACAACCCATCGTTTCTATCATCATTCCTCACTGGAATGGTATTGGTATCCTTTCTGAATGTCTGGATTCTTTGAAGCAATCCACCTATGATTCCTTTGAATTAATTGTAGCTGATAATGCATCAAGCGACGGGAGTCAAAATTGGGTTAAAACGCACTACGCCCATGTTAACTTATTGGAAAATGACCAGAATTATGGTTATGCAGGCGGATGTAATCGTGGTGCAGAAATTGCCAACGGGAAATATCTTTTATTTTTAAATAATGATACCATACAAGACCCCAATTGGCTCCAGCCATTGGTGGAGAGAATGGAAGAAAATGATACCATTGCTGCATTGCAGCCTAAAATTTTGAATTATTTTAAGCGTGAAGTATTTGACTATGCCGGTGGTTCAGGCGGACATATGGATTTGTTTTGTTATCCATTTGCTAGAGGGAGAATTTTTTTAGAACAGGAAACTGATTCCGGTCAATATGATGATGCCCAACGTTGTTTTTGGGCTTCCGGCACAGCGATCATGGTTCGGAAAGATTTATTTTTCTCTGCGGGGAAATTTGATAAAACCTTTTTCGCTCATATGGAAGAGATTGATCTCTGTTGGCGATTGCAAGCTATGGGACATGAAGTTTGGGCAGAACCGAAATCTGTGGTATATCATAAAAATGCTGTTTCTTTGCCTATGCATTCCCAACGTAAATATTACCTGAATCATCGCAATTCTTTGTTGATGCTCTTTGGGAATTATTCTCTTCCTGTCACGCTCTATGTAGGATTTATCCGATTGATGCTTGAGTTTGTGGCATTGGGGTATGCGATGATTAAGTCGGATTGGAACCATGTTACCGGGATTCTGAAATCCTTGGGCTGGATAATTCTCCACCCGCTCGCAATTATAAAGAAAAGATCAAGATTTAAAAAATTAAGACAGGTTCGAGATAAAGAAATTATGAGCAATATGGCAAAAACTTCCGTTGTGTTAGCCCATTACTTAGGCGGGAAAAAGACCTACTTGGACATAGAATCCAAAGCGTCTTGATATAGATCTCGCCGGTCCGGATCTAACTCCTTCATATCTTTTAATAATTCTTTCCGACCCAACATGGTCAATGTTTTGGCAATGGTTTCTGAATGGACTTTCAGAAAATATTGTGTATGGTGATCTCGGCCAATGTCACGGAAGGATTGATCGATCCCATCCAACATATTGTTTATTTCTTCCAATGTGCCTTCGATGTCACCATCTTTAAAGAGATCCATGGCAATGTACCAGGCCAGCCGAGCTTTTCGTAATCCAATATTTCGATTGATATCATCTACAATCGTCAATCGATTTCCCCAACCTTTTTTATAATCTGAACCAGTCCCCCGTAATGCAATATCTCTGGCTACTTCGTAGGAAATATTGCCACCATTGAATTCATATGTGTCAATCTCACCACCTAAGATCATGTGTGCATAAAATGCCAAAAATCCTGATAGAGGTTCAAATAGTACAGGATCGAAATATAGACTGGTCCCGGAATTATAAATGAATTGAACACTTTTATCAAAATAACGTAGGTCACCTCCATTGGAAAACAACGCCTGGCAATTAAAGATTTTTTCATTCCCTTTGGCCATAATGCCTTCGAATACTAATTGGATAAAAAGTGGAATTTCAAGGTCACTATAAGCCTCATCCCAAGTTGTGGTGAGGAAGAATCGTTGAATATCATTTTGCAGATTTACAATCTCCTGTTTCTCGTCACTTCTGAGGAGCCGTGTGTCAAAATTCACATCAACGGAACCGAACTGGGCTGTCCCAAAAGATAATTGGAAAAGAAAAATAGCTGTGACTCTTTTTACCATAGGGTAAAATTGAGAAGTGTGACATTTGTTTTCAAGATGTTTATTTCAGAAATGAAACAAGTTAATTTCTGACTATGGCAAATCTGAAAGATTTATTAAAAAGCGAAAAACACGCCAAAGTTCGTTCCATTGTAGAAACAGCAGGCCGCCTCGGTGAGCAAGAGAATTTGGAAGTTTATGTGGTGGGTGGTTTCGTCCGGGATCTTATTATGGGAGAACCGTTGAATGATATTGACATCATGACGGTTGGGGAGGGAATACCATTTGCCCGAAAGCTTGCAGATGAATTGGGTGTAAAAAATATAGTTCCTTTCAAAAAGTTTGGAACTGCCATGATTCCATTTAAAGAGATCCAAATTGAAGTTGCCACAGCCCGGACAGAACGGTATAATGATGATTCAAGGAAACCTTCTGAAGTGGTTTATACTGATTTGAAAGGTGATTTACTTCGGCGGGATTTCACTATCAATGCCATGGCCATGGATATTCGTCCCGAAACATTTGGTGACTTCACAGATCCTTACGGCGGTATCGCGGATATAAATGAAAAGATTCTCCGCACACCCTTAGATCCGGATGAAACATTTTCTGAAGACCCTTTAAGAATGATGCGGGCTGCTTATTTCGCATCCAAGTTGAATTTTGTTATTGAAAACAAATGTCGAGCATCCATAAAACGCCAAGCCCAAAGAATTGAAATTGTGTCCTGGGAAAGAATAAGAGATGAATTCATCAAAATTTTGAAAACGAAAAAACCATCTGTCGGCATGGTCATTTTGCAAAAAACCGGGCTTATGGAAATAGTGTTTCCGGAAATTCATGTCATGTACGGCATGGAGCAAACATCTGAATGGCACCACAAAGACATTTTTGCCCACACGCTCCAAGTGGTGGATAATGCAGCAGAACTTTCTGAAAAAATGGAAATTAGATTTGCAGCCTTGGTCCATGATATTGCAAAACCAAACACAAGAAGAATTGATGAAAAGAAAGGATATACCTTTCATGGCCATGATGCCATTGGCGAAAGAATGCTGAATAAAGTGGCCCAGCGAATGAAACTCTCCAATGAATTAAAAGATTATTTAAAAAAGCTTACGCTTTTGCATCTTCGCCCCATTGCATTGGTGAAAGATATTGTCACCGATTCAGCAGTGAGGCGCCTCATGGTAGCTGCAGGAGAAGACTTGGATGACCTCATGACTTTGTGCAGAGCTGATATCACCACAAAGAATCCAAAACGGGTAAAACGATATTTAAGCAACTTTGAGAAAGTAGAATCTAAAATGAACAATGTGGTAGAACGGGATGCCATGAAAGCATTTCAGTCACCTGTTCGAGGTGCTGAGATCATGGAAATTTGCGGTCTTAAAGAAGGACGCAAAGTTGGTGAGATTAAGGAAGCCATTGAAGAAGCGATTTTAGATGGAAAAATCGAGAATACTTATGACGCAGCGAAACAATATTTAATGGGGATTAAGAAAGAGTATATTTAAAGCAACTATTTTGTAAAATTTGAGTATAAAACACCATTATTTTAGTATGATAAAAAAATTATTTATTAGTGGATTATTATTTTCACTGCTATTTGCACAGGGATATGACTTGGACGAGTGTATCCAGATTGCACTAGATGGAAAAAAAACACTTATGTCAGCAGAGTTGGGCGTTTCATCTGCTGAGAAGGGATTAACCAGATCCTACAGTGGGCTTCTGCCTTCACTGAGTGCTTCTACAAGCACGGGTAGAACTCAGTTTCCTGAAAGGGAAAGTGTCTCCATTAACTTTGAAAATATCCGTTTGGACACAACCGTTTCAAGCTATTATGATAATATGTCAGCGGCAATTTCATTAAATCAAACTCTTTATGATGGTGGCCGTTCTTGGAATCAGGTTAAGCAGGCAAAATCCCAACTGGAAATTTCAAAACTGAACCAACGTTCCACTAAGATTCAGGTAATACAGAATGTGATCAAATCCTATTATGGTTTACTCCAAGCTCAGAAGTTGTTGAACGTAGCCGAAAAGAATCTTGAAATGTCAGAACAACAAATTTCTTTAGTGAAGAAACAATTTGATTTAGGTGTGGTCAGAAAAACAGATCTTCTAAAAGCAGAAGTTTCAGTTGGTCAGGCCAGGGTAGACGTGTTAAACAGAAAGGCCAATTTGGAAAATGCACGCAGAGTTCTATTTAATGATATGGGACTTCAAGATTTTGGTCAGTCCATAACCGCAATTGATGATGAATGGTTGGTTGCAAGCATTCCAACAAGTGCTGATATAATAGAATTACTAAAAACACGAAATCCGAGCCTTTTGATTTCTCAAGCACAGATCAATTTGGGAGATTTGAATTATAAAATATCAAAAGGACTTAGGCTCCCATCCTTGAACTCGTCTGTTAATTATTCAGCAAATGGAGAAAACAGTGAAGAATTAATGGATGCCATCAAGGAT
Source organism: uncultured bacterium (assembly GCA_964001155.1). Taxonomy (GTDB): domain Bacteria; phylum Fidelibacterota; class Marinisomatia; order Marinisomatales; family UBA1611; genus CAXFCD01. Next base: position 5,629 of record CAXFCD010000246.1, read on the forward strand.
GATTGGTCACTGGGTATGAATGTGACTTTAAGTGTACCAATCTACACCGGAAATAACCTATCCATTCAACAGCAACAGGCAAAACTCTCTAAGCAACAATCAGAATATGACTATACAATTTTATTAAATGATCTTCGTGTCCAGGCAGAATTGATTCGTAAATCCTTAAATAATTATGCTGAGATCATTCCCTTAAATAAGGCCATTGTTGCCTCGGCTGAAGAAGACCTTAAATTCGTCCGTGAACGGTACAGTCTGGGTTCAGCAACTATCTTGGAGGTATTAGACGCACAGGTTTCACTGATACGATCTAATTCAACGCTCATTAATACGATTCATGATGCAAGGATGCAGGAAGCCAGTTTAAAAGCACTTCTTGGCACACTTGATCTGGATTATTAAATAGAAGAAGACTAAAAAATGCTAAAAACAGTTAAAAAGAAGAAAGTTTGGATCCCAATTACTATCATTGCCTTGGTTCTGATAGGCTATATGTATGTGTCGACAAATTCTGACGAGGACATTTTTGTGAATGCAGAATTCGTGGAGTTACGCGATATCATTCATAAGGTTAATGCCAGCGGTAAAATTCAACCAGAAGAAGAAGTTCAAATTACATCCACAATCACTGGGTGGATTACCGAAATTACAGTTTTGGAAGGTGATACTGTACAACCAGGGCAGCACTTAATCAGCATTGATGAAAAACAATACCGACCGCGTTATAATCAGGCTTTATCTCAAGTGAAATCTTCAGAAGCAAATCTGCGGAAAGTTCAGTCCCAAATGGATCGCACTAAATCACTTTTTTCTCAAAAATTAATTTCTAAACAGGAACTGGAACAAATTGAAGCATCCTACCAGATGGCGGTCAGCCAATCAGAACAGGCAAATCAAAATTTATTATCTGCAGAGGATGAACTCTCAAAGACCCGATTAATAGCTCCCAAGTATGGAATTGTTACAAGTTTAACTAAGGAAGTGGGAGAAATGGCTGTGGGCGGCATGTTTAATCCGGGAGTTCTCATGACTGTAGCGGATCTAAGTAGAATGGAAGTTGAAGTGGATGTAAATGAAAATGATGTGGTGAACATTGATGTAGGTGATACTTCTGAAATTGAGATTGATGCTTTCCCCGATGCTGTATTTTATGGAGTTGTCAGTGAAATAGCCCATACGGCACAATCATTAAATATGGGCAGTCAACAACAAGTCACTAATTTTAAAGTGAAAGTAAAAATGATAAACCCCCCAAATAAAATAAGACCTGGAATGAGCAGTACGGTCAACATTATTTCTGAAACGGTTAAAGATACAGTATCAATTCCTATCCAATCCCTGACTTCAAGACCGGAAAACTATAGCGAAATCGGAAATGCCAAAAAAAATGGTAAAAAATATAGACGTGAAAATAAAGGTGATAAAGATGATGATAATGAAAATAATAGTTTTGCTTCAAAGAAGAATACAATTGATGTTGTGTTTGTTTTAGAAGACAAATTTGATGGAGAGACTGCCCCAGAAGGAGAAAAATATGCTGTGGTAAGACCTGTTACTGTAGGTATCTCCAGCGAAAACCATTATGCAGTAAAGTCAGGAGTCTCAGAAAATGAGATGATTGTTACTGGCGGATATAGAGTGTTAAGTAAAGAATTGAATCATGGCACACTTGTTTCTGTTAAGAATGATCCCCAAAAAGATAATGGTAAATCCGAATAGAATCGTAGTGGAATTAGAATCAAAATTGAGAACTAATACCCTTAAAAGGAGTCAAGGTTGACTCTTATCTCACTCAAAGATATTTATAAAATTTATAATGTAGGTGGCGAAGAAGTTCGAGCATTGGATGGTATAGACCTAGCTATCAGAGAAAATGAATATTTAGCAATAATGGGGCCATCCGGTTCCGGAAAATCGACGTTAATGAATATGATTGGTTGTTTGGACACACCTACATCCGGAATCTATGAATTTGAAGGGGAAATGGTTCAAGTTATGGATGATGCTCAACTTGCATCAATCCGTAATCGCAAGATTGGATTTGTCTTTCAAACCTTCAATCTTCTGCCTAAAGCAACTGCCCATCATAATGTAGAAATTCCTCTGGTGTATGCAAATATACGGAAAGAAGAAAGGTTGAAAATGGCATCCGATGCTCTTGAAAGTGTAGGGTTAGCCGATCGGATGCATCACAAACCAAATGAATTGTCAGGTGGGCAGCGTCAACGGGTTGCTATAGCTAGAGCTCTGGTGAATAATCCATCTATACTTCTTGCAGATGAGCCAACGGGGAATCTTGATTCAAGAAGTGGTTACGAGATCATGGAAATCCTTGATTTACTTCATAAAAAAGGGAATACAATTATTTTGGTGACCCATGAAGATGATATTGCAAAACACGCTCATCGTATAATTCGACTTTTTGATGGTAAGATAACCGAAGATATTGAGCAGAGCTTTTGATATTTTCTCTTTTTATTGAGAATTTTAGAATATCGTTATCTGCTGTTTTTGCAAATAAAACACGGTCTTTACTTACCGCCTTGGGAATAATTATCGGTGTATTATCTGTTACACTAATGGGGACTCTTATTTCTGGACTGGATAGGTCATTTGAGGGTAGCATGTCTTGGTTGGGCAAGGATATTTTACATATTAGTCGTTATGAATGGTTTAGTGATATGGAATGGTGGGAGGTTAAAAACAGACCACGATTACTTCCAGAATATGTTGAAAAGATTAGGGAAAGATCCGAATATGCTTTAGCGATAGCTCCAGTGATGCAGCGAGGGGCATCTCTTGCCTATGAAGAAAAGGAAACTCGAACTGAGATATTTGGAACCAATGAAGAATATATGGAGACTATCAGTACAAATATTGGAAAAGGCAGGTTTTTTACAAGCAGTGAAGATCGATCGGGTTCAAGGGTTACAGTGATTGGAGATGGGATTAAAGAAGCTTTTTTCGGTGAACAGGACCCTATAGGACAATATATAAAAATTGATAACATTAAGTTCAGAGTAATAGGTGTCTTAGAAAAACAGGGTAAATTTTTGGGTCTGTTCAGTGTTGACAATCAGGCTATTTTGCCTTTAGGCGCTTACAAACGTATTTTTTCAAGACGAGGATGGATGAGACTGAGTGTTAAGGTGCCAGAAGAAAAAATGGAAGATAGTGTAGATGAAATTTTATCTGTGATGCGGCACATTCGAGGATTAAAACCCAATGAAAAAAATGATTTTGCCATTAACCAAACTAAAGCTTTTGAGTCTCAATACAACACCTTAAAAATTGCGATAGGTGGAACGGGTTTTTTTATTACAATGCTATCTTTAATTGTAGGCGGTATTGGGATAATGAACATTATGTTTGTCACTGTTAAAGAGAGAACAAAAGAAATTGGAGTTAGAAAAGCAATTGGCGCTACGAATGGAATGATACTAGGACAATTCTTAATGGAAGCTGTTACAATCTGTTTAATTGCGGGGCTGGTAGGATTGTTTTTTGCATATATCAGTAGTTTATTTATCAATAAATTTTTTCCATCAACACTACCAATAGGCTTGTCTATTTTTTCTATAGTTATGAGTATGGTTGTAGGTATAGTATCTGGTTTTATTCCTGCGTACAAGGCTTCAAAGCTTGACCCAATTGATTCGCTAAGATATGAGTGAGTATGTTATCTAGAAATCTAAAAAATATTTTTAAAGAAAGTTTCTGGATGGCAATTGATGCTATAAGGCAGAATAAACTTCGATCCATTCTTACGCTTCTTGGAATAAGTATTGGGGTTTTTTCAGTAATAGGTGTAATGACTGCAATAAGGACACTTGAGTCCTCTGTAGAATCTGGGCTAAATGTGTTTGCCGCAAACACATTTGTAATTCAAAAATATCCATCTATTCAGATTGGTCGCCGTGATAAAAAAATTAGAAATAGAAAAAATATAGACTATGACCAATTTAAAAAATTAAAAGACCGTGCAACACTTCCTGTTTTAGTAAGTGTAAGTGAAGGTAGCTCAGTTAGGAATGTAAAATATAAAGACAAGGTAGTAAAAAATTATGTTGAACTATTTGGCGGAGATGAAGGCAGCCTAAGAATATTTAAAACATATATCAGTGATGGAAGAAATATAGCACCAGATGATGTGAGGTATGCACGGAATGTTTGTGTTTTAGGTATGGATGTAGTTGACAAGCTGTTTCCTTTTGAGAATCCTATTTCAAAAAAAATACAGATCGAGGGGCTTAATTATTACATAATAGGTACAGCTGAAAGGCAAGGGGAAGCCTTTGGTCGAAGCCAAGATAACTATATTGCGATTCCAATTACTAACTATCTTCAAAAGTTTTCAAACAAATGGACAACGCTTAGTATAAATGTTGAGGCTGCATCTGATAATGATTACGATAAAACCAGAGAAGAAGCGATTGGTATTATGAGAACTATACGAAAGGTTAAGCCCGGAGAAGAAAATGATTTTGAAATTGAAACAAATGACGAAATGATTGAAACATTCTCGGGTTTTACTATTGGTATAAAACTATTTGCACTCGCCGTTAGTATTATTGCTCTTGTCGTTGCAGGTATAGGGATTATGAATATTATGCTGGTCTCGGTTACAGAACGTATTAAAGAAATAGGTATTCGTAAAGCAATAGGTGCAACAAAAAAAGATATACTAACTCAGTTTCTTATGGAAGCTATTTTCTTAAGTGAATTTGGTGGTGTGGCTGGAATAATTTTTGGAGTAGCAGGTGGTAACATAGTATCTGTCATTTTTAATATACCAGCTGTAATCCCGTTGGATTGGGCGTTCATCGGATTGGCTGTGTGTTCCATAATTGGGATTGGATTTGGTATCTATCCAGCATGGAAGGCGGCGAATTTGGATCCAATCGAATCTTTAAGGTTTGAATAGACTATGAGTATAATTCTATCTAAGTATTTTGTTGCTCAACGATTGAAGTACTTGAACACCTATGCTCTTTAATATGATCATTTATAAATAATTTTCTCTTTCCGCTTCAGGCTGGTAAATTTTATAGCAAAAATCATGCCTGTTTTATATAACTCATTTATTTTTATCTTTATCCATGATGAATTTCCGTATGACGCAATCATGGATGTCCAAGAGGTGTCTCTAAGAAAAATGAACAGATTCTTCATATGAACATTGGTGTAATACCCGCCAGATTAGAATCAAAACGATTCCCGAAAAAAATTCTCGCACCGCTTGCCGGTAAACCTATGATCGCCCATGTGGTTGAACGTGTTCAAAAAGCAGAATTATTAGATAAAGTGGTATTGGCCATTGATTCGGAAGAAACACAGGAAGCGCTGGCAAAATATGCCTTTGAGTTGGTCATGACATCACAGGACCACCAATCCGGTACAGATCGTGTGGCAGAAGTTGTAAAAGGAATTGATGATGCTGACATTATTATTAATATCCAAGGTGATGAGCCCTTGGTTGATCCTAAGGTGATTGACGGGTTGGTGGATACTTTCCAAGATGAAAAGGTTCACATGTCCACGGTAGTGAGCCGAAAACTCACTGTCAGCGATTTATTAAATCCTAATGTGGTGAAAGCATTATTAGATGAAAGTTCAAACTGTGTTGATTTCAAACGGAACATTTTTGATTTGGAAATCGGAGGTGTTTACCGCCACATTGGTATGTATGGATTTCGCCGAAATGCACTTTTTCAATTCACCATGATGGAACCTACAGAAAGAGAAAAAGAACGATCTTTAGAACAACTTCGTGTTTTAGATAATGGCTTGCCCATCCATGCATATATTACGCAATGCGATCAATGGGCTGTAGATACAAAAGACGATTTAGACAAAGTCGCTAAAATTATAAGCGCCACGAAAGAACCAATTGAGCAGGACGCATAAATGAGTGCAGCAAAACCAACCAAATATATTTTTGTCCTAGGCGGTGTGATGTCGGGCCTGGGAAAAGGGATCGCTGCATCTTCCATTGGGTATTTAATGAAGCAAGCGGGCATAAAAGTAACCATTCTAAAATTAGATCCTTACTTGAATGTGGATCCTGGGACCATGAATCCATACCAACACGGCGAAGTTTTTGTGCTAGATGACGGTTCCGAAACGGACCTGGATCTAGGTCATTATGAACGATTCATTGATGTGAATATGACCAAAAATAACAATGCAACCGCAGGCCAAATCTACAGTACTGTTTTAGACAGGGAACGGAAAGGAGAATATTTAGGGGATACAGTTCAGGTGATTCCCCATGTAACGGATGAAATAATCAATCGGATAAAATCTGTCAATACGCCGAAAAAATATGATGTCGTCATTTGTGAAGTTGGTGGAACGGTGGGTGATATTGAAAGCCTGCCATTTATGGAAGCCATTCGTCAATTATCTTTAGATGTTGGATATGAAAACCATATGTTAGTTCATGTTACCTTGCTTCCTTACGTGAAGGCTAGTGGAGAGTTAAAGTCAAAACCGACGCAACATTCTGTCATGAAACTTCGGGAAATTGGTTTGGCTCCGGATATGATTTTATGTCGATCAGAATTTCCAATTGAGCAATCGGTTCGGGATAAAATTGCGCTATTTTGCAATGTTCGTCCGGACCATGTGATTGAAGGACGTGATGTGCCCAGTATTTATGAAGTGCCGTTGGCTATGCATGAACAAAATGCCGGTCAACTCATCAAAGAGCGACTCAAAATAGAAAAAACACCACGATTAAAAGAATTACGGAAATTCATTCACAATTTCAAAAATCCTGAGCACGATGTGACTATCGCCATGTGTGGGAAATACACTGAACTTATTGATTCCTACAAAAGCGTTTTGGAAGCATTTGTTCATGCAGGTGTAGAGAATAACGCTCGCGTGAATGTGAAATGGATTCAGACAGAAAAAATCAAGGATGACAAATCTGCTGCAAAAGCATTTGGTGATGTGGATGGTATTTTATTGCTCCCTGGATTTGGTTCACGCGGGAGTGAAGGCAAAATCAAATCATCCAAATATGCCCGGGAAAAGAATATTCCCTTTTTGGGGATCTGTTTAGGGCTTCAATGTGCTGTGATTGATTTTGCGAGAAACGTTTGTGGCATGAAAGGCGCTAATTCATCAGAGTTTAATAAAAAGACAGAATTTCCTGTAATCGATTTGATGGAGTCTCAGCGAGCCATCAAAATAAAAGGCGGCACCATGCGATTGGGTGCCTATGACTGTGACATCAAAACAGGAACGAAAACTTATGCAGCCTACCGGAAAAAGAAAATTTCGGAACGTCACCGTCATCGTTATGAAGTGAATAATCGTTATCGTCAACGATTAGAAAAACATGGTTTAATCTTTTCTGGCGTGAATGAAGATTTAGGTGTGGTAGAAGCTATTGAGATTCCAAACCATCCGTGGTTTGTGGCTGGCCAATTTCATCCGGAACTGAAAAGTCGCGTGAATAAAGCGCACCCGCTATTTAGAGAATTCATCAAAGCTGCGGTGAAACAACAATCATGAAAACAGTTTCTATTAACAATGTCACATTTGGCGGAAATGAACTCGGTCTCATCGCCGGGCCATGCGTTATCGAAAGCAGAGCACATGCTTTAATAATGGCAAATGCCATTGCTGAAATCTGTGATCGTGTTGGGCTATCCGTCATATTTAAAAGTTCATTTGATAAAGCCAACCGAACATCTGTCTCTTCATTTCGCGGACTGGGTATGGAAGAAGGTTTATCCATTTTGACTGATGTAAAAAAAGAAACCGAACTTCCAGTTTTGACAGACATTCATGATCCATCTCAAGCTGATGCAGTGGCTGAAGTTGTCGATATTCTTCAAATTCCTGCATTCCTATGTCGCCAGACAGATTTACTTGTTTCAGCTGCAAAAACAGGCAAACCGGTGAATGTGAAAAAAGGTCAATTTTTGGCACCGTGGGACATGAAACATGTAGTGACTAAATTGGAAGAATCGGGCTGTAATCAAATCATGCTTACAGATCGCGGCACACAGTTTGGATATAATAATTTGGTGGCTGATATGCGCGCAATTCCTATCATGCAGAATTTTGGACATCCTGTTATTTTCGATGCAACACACAGTGCTCAACTACCCGGTGGCGATGGTGCATCCACTGCCGGTATGCGAGACATGATTCCGACTTTGGCGAAAGCTGCGGTTGCTGTAGGGTGTAACGGGCTCTTTATGGAAGTGCATGATAATGTATCAGAAGCAAAATCTGATGCAACAACCCAATGGCCATTAGATCAGTTGGAATCACTTTTACATTCTTTAAAATCAATTCGGGAATCTGTTTCATGAGTGTTGATTGTTCAAAAATAAAAATGCTCATTTCCGATGTGGACGGCGTTTGGACCGACGGCACTTTTTACAAAGGGACTGAAGGAATGGAATTCAAACGATTCACTGTTTTGGATGGAGTAGGCACCGCCATGGCCCGAGCAGCAGATTTAAAGATCGCCCTTATTTCAGGGAGATATTCTCCTGCGACGGAATATCGAGCCAAGGAATTAAAGATTGATGATGTATACAACGGGAATTTGAATAAAGTCCCAAGTTATGAAGATTTGAAATCAAAATATGGTTTTGATGATTCTGAAATTGCCTACATTGGTGATGACCTGATTGATATCCCTGTTATGGAAAAAGTGGCTGTTCCCATTGCCGTGGCCAACGCAGTACCGGAAGTAAAAGCCATTGCAAAATATACCACAAAAGTGTCCGGTGGTTATGGTGCTTTTCGAGAAGCTGTTGCTTGGATTATAGAAGAAAAAGGCGAGACTGAAGCTGTGATGCAAAAGATGAAAGAGCGGGTTCAAAATAGTTAATCCTATGCGACATTATTTTTTTCTATTAGCAATTTTATTATCTTCGTGCGCCCGGGAAACACTTCAAGACATGCCATCAAGAGAAGGACTCCCGGATCAGGAAAGCTGGGGCGTTACCATCATTTTAACCGATGAAGGCATGATGCGAGCTAAAGTGAAATCCGGTCATTTAGAAAAATATAATGAGAAAGAATTTGTCATGTTGGATAGCAGCGTCATGGTAGATTTTTTTGATGATAAGGAACAACACACTTCTGTGCTCACATCGGAAAAAGCAGAAGTGGATCAATCTTCCAACGATATGAAAGCTATTGGCAATGTGGTGGCTGTTTCTGATAGTGGCATTACGCTGTACACCGAAACACTTACTTGGAATTCAAAGGAAGAAAAACTCCGAACCAAAGATAACATCATGATTACCACACAGGAAGCTGACACTCTATACGGTGTGGGGTTTGTCTCGGATTCTGATTTGAATAATTGGAGAATCATGAGCCCTTCCGGCGTCACAGGCAGGGAGTTCGAATGAGAGAACGCCACAATACACTCAGCGCAAAAGGGATGTTCAAACAATACGGCAAACGTACGGTGGTTCAAGATGTGGATGTAACCGTGGATCGAGGCGAAATTGTTGGTTTACTAGGCCCAAATGGTGCGGGAAAAACAACATCATTTTACATGATTACAGGCATGATCAAACCAACTCGCGGACATGTATTTTTGGATGATTCTGAGATTACCATGGATGCCATGTACAAACGAGCTCGGAAAGGTATAGGCTATTTAGCACAAGAACCATCCATTTTTGGGAAACTCTCGGTGGAAGACAATTTGAATCTTGTTCTTGAAATGCGGAATGATCTCAAAAAAGAAGATCAAAAAGAAAAAATGGAATCACTCCTTGAAGATTTGTCAGTTTCTCATTTAGCAAAAGCTAAGGGAAATACTTTGTCAGGTGGCGAACGCCGCAGAGTGGAAATTGCCAGGAGTTTGTGTATGGATCCCGATTTCATTTTATTGGATGAACCATTCGCCGGTGTGGACCCCATTGCTGTGGAAGAGATTCAAGGTATTGTCCATTCATTAAAAGACAAAGAGATCGGCGTTCTCATTACTGACCATAATGTGCGGGAAACGCTCTCCATCACAGACCGCTCATATTTATTATTTGATGGACAAATATTAAAATCCGGCACATCGGAATTCTTGGCAAATGACGAAGAAGCACGGCGACTTTATTTAGGTGAAAAATTCAGGCTCGACTAATGGCAACATCATTAAAACAAATCCAAACCCAAAAGCAAAAACTTGCGCCGAGACAAGTTCTGCAAGCGCGATTACTGCAACTCAACACGGTAAATCTCGAACAGGCTATCTTGGAAGAATTGGAACAAAATCCGCTCTTGGAACAAGTTGAACCGGAAGAACAACAGGAAGAGGTGAAAGAAGAAACTGCCATCGATGATATGGACGTTTCGCTGGAAGACATGTATAGCGATGAATCCACCTACTATTTTTCTGAAGAGAAAAAGGAGATGCCCCTTCCGGATCGTCATACTTTAATTGAAGATTTGATTGACCAACTTCAGGATTCTGAGCTAAATGACCATCAACGGGAAATCGCTGAAGAAATTCTATGGAATACCAATGAGCGTGGTTATTTGGATACGGATTTAATTCTTATCGCTGACAGATACGAAATGTTGGAAGAAGACATTGAACCTATTTTGCATAAGGTTCAACGATTGGAACCAAAAGGAATTGCGTCCCGAAATTTAGAAGAATGCCTCATGATCCAATTGGAAAAGGAAGAAGGTTCCTTGTCTCACAAAATTGTCCACACCTGTTTTGATGATTTTATGAACAAGCGGTACGATAAGATTCGAGATCGTTTGAATTGTACAGAAGCCGAATTGCACGATGCGGTGGAACATATTTCACATTTGAACCCACGCCCCGGTGAAGGCTATGGAGACAAATTTCAAACGGTGATTCCTGATGTGATTGTTCGAGAAGACGGTGATGAATGGGTCATTACCACCAATGACGGTGGTTTACCGGAACTTCGTATTAGTCAATCTTATGAAGATCAATTGACAAATGGTTCTTATGATAATGATGCTAAAAAATTCATTAAAGAAAAAATGGAATCAGCCAATTGGTTCATCGAAGCGGTGCACCAACGGAGAATCACAATGGTGAATGTAATGCGGGCCATTATTGAATTTCAACCGGAATGGTTTGCCGGGAATATGGATTTTCTCCGACCGCTGAAACTCCAAGATGTGGCCGATAAAATTAAGATGGATATTTCCACCATCAGCCGTTCCACACGAAGGAAATTTGCAGACACGCCTTACGGCATTTTTGAGCTGAAACACTTTTTTACAGATTCCATTGAATTGAGCGATGGCAGAGTTTTGGGAACTTTTATTATCAAACGCGCTTTGGAAAAGATCATCCAAGCCGAAGATAAACACAAACCGTTAAGCGATGACAATTTAGTTGAAGAATTAGCCAAAGAAGGCTATACATTGGCACGGAGAACCGTGGCAAAATATCGGGATCAGATGGGCTATCCCGTGGCAAGATTAAGAAAAGAAATTTAAAGGAGTTTTTATGGCAACAAGACGTGTATTTGTCGGGGACCAGGAAGTGCAAATCCCTGATATAAAATTAAAATTGATCCCTTTATTGGGGCTGGCATTAGCGCTCTGGTTATTCACCGGCATCTATATGGTGGGGCCGGACGAGGTCGGTGTAGTGCGAACCTTTGGAGAATACACCCGCGTGGCGCAATCGGGATTAAATTATCATTTCCCCTATCCAATTGAATCAGTAAATACACCAAAAGTCACTGAAGTTAAACGGATCGAGATAGGTTTCAGAACACTTCGGAATGGTCAATATCGCACGGTAGAAAAAGAGAGTTTAATGCTCACCGGTGATGAAAATATTGTAGATGCTGAAATGATCGTTCAGTACAAGATCAAAGATCCTGTTTCATATCTTTTCAATATCGTGGAACCGGAACTCACCGTACGTGAAGCAGCTGAAGCGAGTCTTAGAACCGTGGTTGGCAGAAACAAAATTGATGAAACACTCACAACCGGAAAATTTGCAATCCAGGAAGAAACGAAAACACAGCTTCAATCAATCTTAGATAAATATGCTTCCGGGATTCATGTGGTGGCTGTCCAGCTTCAGGATGTGTCTCCGCCCAAGGAAGTGATTGGCGCGTTTAAAGATGTGGCCTCGGCGAAAGAGGATAAAAACAGAATGGTGAACCAAGCAGAAGGGTATCGAAATGATGTAATCCCGAAAGCGCGCGGTGAAGCAGAAGCTATGATCCGCGATGCGGAAGGATTCAAAGAATCCCGAATCAAACGAGCGGAAGGTGATGCTACAAAATTCACAACGATTTTGAAGGAATACAGAAAAGCAAAAAGTATTACACAGAAAAGACTCTATTTAGAAACCATGGAAAAAGTTTTGCCGGATATTGAAAAAGTGATTGTGCCGGATAAGGATAGTGGAAACATGTTAAATCTGTTGAACCTCAACCCACAGAAAGGAGGGCAAAAATAATGAAAAATTTATCACTTGGACTTATTATACTGGCTGTCCTGTTTGGGCTATCAACCATCATCACAGTTGATGAAACAGAACAAATTGTCATTCTTCAATTTGGGAAACCGGTTCGGACTATCAAAGAACCGGGATTGAATTTTAAACTCCCGGCGCCATTGCAAGTCGCCAATTCTTTTGAAAAGCGACTCTTAGAATATGATGTACCACCGGAAGAAATTTTGAGTCGAGATAAAAAATCTCTCATTATTGATAATTATGTCCGCTGGCGGATTGTGGATCCATTATTATTTCTCCAAACGGTGAAAGCCATTCCTACTGCAAAAACACGATTGGATGATATTGTTTATTCGGAACTTCGCCAGGAATTAGGAACCCATGACATGGTGGAAATCATTACGGAAAACCGTGAACTCATCATGGATAAGGTCACTACTGCCAGTAATGAAGAAACGAGTAAATATGGCATCGAAGTGGTGGATGTAAGAATTCGACGTGTGGATTTACCGCAGGAAAATGAAGCATCCATTTACGCTCGAATGGAAGCGGAGCGGAAACGCCAAGCGAATAAATTCAGATCTGAAGGTGAAGAAGAAGCACAAAAAATTCGTGCCGCTACCGACCGGGATAAAACGGTGATCTTGGCTGATGCTTACAAACAAGCTCAGGAAATTCGTGGTGAAGGTGAAGCAAAAGCTTTGGACATTTATGCAACATCATTTTCGAAAGATCCGGATTTTTATGAGTTCTTACGAACTCTGGAAACCTATGAAAAGGTGATTGACAAAAAGACCACGTTGGTACTTCCCGGCGATTCGAAACTCTTCAAGGAATTAACACAGTAATAAATAGATTGAACCTTGCGATGGTTCGGAACCTTCGCAAGGTTAATACAAGATGAAAACAAACATTAGATCAACCACCATCATCGGTGTGCGACATAAACGAAAAGTGGCCATGGCCGGTGATGGACAAGTCACCTTTGGCGAAATGGCATTTAAACAAAAAGCGGTAAAAGTCCGGGAATTCCAAACACTTAAAGGCGGCGTCCTTGGCGGGTTCGCCGGCGCTGCTGCTGATGCATTGACCCTGTTTGAAAAATTTGAACAAAAACTGGATCAGTACGATGGCGACTTAACCCGGTCCGTTGTAGAATTGGCAAAAGACTGGCGGACGGATAAAGTGCTTCGTCACTTGGATGCCATGTTGGTTGTCATGGATAAACGCCACAGTTTTATCATTTCCGGTGATGGGAATGTGATTGAACCCGATGGCCCAATTGTGTCCATTGGATCCGGTGGTGGATTTGCCCAGGCCGCAGCCACAGCATTTTTGAAATCCACCAAATATTCAGCAAAACAGGTTGCAGAGAAATCTCTTCAAATTGCTGCTGACTTGTGCATTTACACCAATGATGCCATTACGGTTTTGGAGATTCAATGAAAGAAATGACGCCTCGGCAGATCGTTAAAGAATTAGATCGATATATCGTTGGCCAAAAGAATGCCAAAAAAGCTGTCGCCATTGCACTCCGAAATCGCTGGAGACGACAACAGGTGGAAGGGAAACTCAAAGAAGAGATTATGCCCAACAATATCATTATGATTGGGTCAACCGGTGTAGGAAAAACAGAAATCGCCCGTCGTCTTGCATCTCTGGCAAATGCGCCATTTATCAAAATTGAAGCCAGCAAATTCACGGAAGTGGGTTATGTGGGCCGGGATGTGGAATCCATGGTGCGGGACTTAATGGATACGGCCGTCGCCATGGTTGAGCGGGAAAAAGAAGAAGATGTTATGGAGTTGGCTGAACTTCTTGCCAACGAGCGAATCTTGGATATTCTTTTCCCGGACGAACATAAAGATGACCCCAAAGTGTCGAAAGAATTAAAAGAACGCCACGAACGGACTCGGGAACGAATACGCAAGAAAATGGAAGACGGCGCATTTGAAGATAAAATGATTGAGGTTGAAATTTCTGATGATCCCTTGATTGGGATGCAAGTCTTTGGTCCCATGGGGATGGAAGATATTGGTATGAATATCAAAGATATGATTTCCGGCCAATTACCTAAAAATAAAAAAACAAAAAAAATGTCTGTTTCTGAAGCACGTGAAGTTCTCACTGAAGTGGAAGCAGGAAAATTGATCGATCACGAAGAAGTCATCCGAATCGCCCGAGAACGATCAGAAAATAATGGTATCGTATTTCTAGATGAGATTGATAAAGTTGTTGGAAATAATGGCGGCATTGGCCCCGATGTGAGTAGGGAGGGCGTCCAGCGTGATTTACTACCCATCGTTGAAGGGAGCAACGTAAATACAAAGTATGGTGTGGTTGCTACGGATCATATTTTATTTATCGCCGCCGGCGCGTTTCATGTGAGCACACCCTCGGATATGATTCCTGAACTCCAGGGCCGCTTTCCAATCCGCGTGGAAATGGATAAACTCACCAAAGAAGATTTTGTAAAAATATTAACCCATCCACGGTCAGCCCTTATTAAACAATACACAGCATTATTGGGCGCAGAAAAAGTTGAATTGGAATTCAATGACACTGCCATCAAAGTCGTGGCTGAGTTCGCATCGGATGTAAATAGTAAAATGGAAAATATCGGTGCCCGCCGTCTCCATACAATTATGACAACATTATTGGAAAACCACCTTTTTGAACAGCCAAAACGAGGTATTAAAAAAATTAAAATAACCGGAAAAGTTGTAAAAGAATCTTTGAAAGGAATTGTAGAAGATCCTGATTTGAGTCGCTACATATTATAAGGAGAATAAATGCCAAACCACTTTTTACATATTGTAGATTTTTCAAAAGACGAACTTTGGGAAATGCTTCATTTAGCCAAAGAAATCAAAACAAAATTTCATAACAGAGAAGAATACAAACCGTTTAAAGATCAATCTTTAGCTATGATTTTTGCAAAACCATCTGCTAGAACACGAATCTCATTTGAAACCGGTTTTGCGTGGATGGGTGGTCATGCGCTTTTTCTTGGACCCAACGATATTGGCGTGGGAAAACGGGAAGCTATCAAGGATATTGCGAGAGTTGTATCTCGGTATAATGATGTAATTATGGCTCGTCTATTTGACCATGACCATATTTTGGAATTAGCGGAATATTCCGATTCATCTGTCATCAATGGACTCACAGATTATAATCATCCGTGTCAAATTATGGCGGATATTCTCACAGTTTGGGAACACCGTGGGAATCTCGATAATCTGAAAGTCACCTACATGGGAGATGGAAATAATATTGTTCATTCTTGGTTGCAACTGGCAACCAAATTCCCCATGCATTTTGTGTGTTGTGGGCCCAGCGGATTTGAGCCGGACGAAAAAACAGCCAAAATGGTAGAAGATTCCGGTATTTCTTCATTTGAATTATCCCATGATCCAAAATCTGCTGTAGAAGGTTCGGATGTGGTTTACACAGACGTTTGGGCTTCCATGGGACAAAAAGAAGAAGCGGAAGAACGGGAAAAATTATTCGCTGATTATCAAGTGAATGAAGCCTTAATGGAGATGACCGGAAAAGACACATTATTTATGCACTGCTTACCGGCAGAGCGGGGGAGAGAAGTAACAGATGGCGTTATGGAAGCGGATTATTCCATCGTGTTTGATGAAGCGGAAAACCGCATGCATGCCCAAAATGCAATTATGGTAACCATGGCAGGAGGACAGTAATATCTTTGTGAACTTGGTGCGCTCCGTGTTTAAATAATATGCAAGAACTCCTGGCATTTTTTGAAACAGTCCCATCTTCCACGCGATCCATTTTTTTGGTCAGTGGGTTGGGGCTTTTTTTGTCTTTGGAAGCCATTGTTCCGCTATTCCGAATGGATTACAATAAAGTAAAACATGCAGGGATTAATCTTACGTTCACTCTCATTACATTAATTATTAATCTCATCGGGGCATCCCTGATTGTGTCTGCAGTTAATTTTGGCCAATCTAATCAATCCGGTCTATTAAACTGGATTCAATTTCCCTTATGGGCTTATGTGATTGCTGGATTGGTTCTTTTAGATTTAATTGGAGCCTGGCTCATTCACTGGCTGGAACACAAGGTAAAATGGATGTGGAAATTCCATTTAATACATCATACTGATACTAATGTAGATGTGACCACAGGTCTCCGTCACCATCCCGGCGAAAATATTTTCCGTCTCCTATTTACAACTCTAGCGGTATTGATTACAGGTGCGTCTTTTGGCCTTGTTATGCTGTACCAGACTATTTCAGCCTTTTTTGCTGCCCTGACTCATGCTAATATTCAAGTACCTGCATGGTTGGATAAACCTTTATCCTGGATCTTTGTTACGCCCCATTTCCACAAAATTCATCATCATTACATATTGCCGGATACAGATTCGAACTATGGTAATATATTTTCCATTTGGGATCATCTTTTTTCTACTACTTCTCATCGAAAAATAGATGAATTAGAGTACGGTATTGACACCCATATGGAAGTACAGGAGCATTCAAGTTTAAAAAATTTAATATTAATTCCTTTTCAGGCTTACCGACCTCCTGTAGGTGCCAAATTCAGAGATTAAATTTTCTTTCTAGTAGTTTCAGTTTTTAGAATTTTATAGCAATTAAAGAATTATTTCTTTTATTTATGGACAATACTTTTTCCCCTATTTATGATAGATGCACATTAAATTTCATTTAGTTATCGAGGTAAGGATTGGTAATTCAAACAATTTTCAATAGTCTTTCGTCGAATGAAAGTAAAATTGGCGAAAACTTTCCAATACAGTATGTTTATTGGATTATTTCTAAGGTTTGAATACTATCATTTCCCAAAAAATTAAAAGTTAAAATAATCTATGAGACTAAAATCAAACCATTTTAAAAAACTTATATCATTAATCATTTATCTTTTTATAATTAGTTGTGAAGATGTCGAACTTGATTTACCAGGCAATACTCAGGTCCTCGAGCCTGGTGAACCCAAAGGCAGTATTGAATGGGATATTAGTTTTAATGATAATAATGTAGGGCAGCTCCCAGAAGATCAGGAAGGTACGAGCACTACAATTGGTACTATTGAAGTAGATGACATCAATCCTGATGATGAAATAAAATCTGTTGTAATAAAATCCCA
>CAXFCD010000247.1:0-6447 GCA_964001155.1 uncultured bacterium
CGATCCCAAATCGATGGTGGCCACTACATCTTCCGCTTCGAATCCTTGCCACGATTCATTTCTGAAATTGGTCGTTCCTCCCTTTCCATTCACCAATGCATCCAATCGTTCGCCCGGATACTTTTTATGTGCATGATTTACCAAGGTGAGTTTTTTATGAACAGCTTGATGATCCAATTCAACACTGGATGGCGGCTTGATTCCGCAAATGGTGGTGTATGCTTCCGAGCCGATTGTATTGGTTAATTTATCGCCTAAAGCTTGTCTGGCGTGGTCACCTAATTTTTGGAGTTCAGCAACCACATCTGGAAATTCGCTGGAAACATCGGTGGTTTCTCCAATGTCTTTTTCCAAATTATACAATTCCAATCCGGCTATACCTTTGCCATATTTCCCCGGAAATAAATTCTCTCCCGGTTCCACATTGATATAAGACCGATGCTCATGGGGAAAAACCAATTTCCATTTCCCTTGCCTGACGGCGATCAATTTCTCGCCATAATAATAAAAAAGTTCATTCCGCGGATTAGCGCCTTGTACACCTTCCAATAACGGCAAAATGCTAATACCATCAATTTTTCTTTCTGTTTTGTCACCCACGATTTCAGCGATAGTTGGCAAAATATCGATGGTTCCGGCCATGTTTGATATCACTTGATTTTTCTGAATTCTCTCTGGCCATTTCATGATGCATGGCACTCTGGCGCCCCCTTCCCACATGGTGCCTTTTCCTTCTCGCAACGGACCGGAAGAACCGCCCCACTTTCCGAAATTCAGGGCCGGACCATTATCACTGGCAAAAATCACCAACGTATTGTCATCAATACCGTTTTCTTGAAGTGCATTCAGGATTTCGCCTACGGACCAATCAATTTCCATCATGACATCGCCGTAGAGCCCCAACTCACTTTTGCCTGCAAATTTTTCCGAAACAGCGATGGGTTGGTGTGGCATGGGATGGGGCATGTACAGGAAAAAAGGACGATCCTTATTTTGATGAATAAAATTCACAGCTTTTTCTGTGATGCGGGTGGTGAGTTGGCCTTGGTCATAAAAATTCTGAACAGGATCTTTTGCATCATTCCCTTCCCAAAAAGACATGGTTGGATAATAGCTTCTTTTTTTCCCGGTGAGCGGTTCACCGTCATATCCTACGGGCCACATATCGTTGGAACAAATGAGTCCCGCATAGTCATCAAATCCATTCTGTAAGGGTAAATATTTTTCTGAATGACCCAAATGCCATTTCCCGAAAACAGCGTTTGTGTAGCCATGACGTTTCAGCAATTTGGCAATGGTTTCTGTTTTAGGGTCCAATCCTTTCAAATCCCAGGGAAGGAGTGCACCTTGCACGCCAACACGCTCGGAATAACTCCCCGTCATAAGAGATGCACGACTGGCGCTGCACACCGCTTGGGATACATAAAAATCTGTAAACCGAATACCATCTTTCGCCATTGCGTCCAGGTTAGGTGTTTTGAATCCTTCTGCGCCATAGCATCCTACATCACCGTAACCTTGGTCATCAGTAAAAATGATTACAATGTTTGGGGTGTCCGGTTTTTGATTGCAGCTTGTGAGAGCTAAAAAAATAAGGAAAAAGAGTTGTTTCATTTCCCCATGTCACAAATGAAATCCCAATGTTCTTTTGTCACAGGCATGACAGATAACCGAGTGAATTTCACCAAATGGAATTCATCGAACCGGCCATCTTCTTTGATTTGTTTCAAAGTAACATGATTTGCTAATGCTCGGTTTGGCGCTAAATCGAAAACAACCAATTTTTCATTATCAGCATCGGGATCTGGATACGGATCAGACACCACATTGGCGATTCCAGTGACACATCGTTCTTTCCCCGTATGATAAATGAAAGCTTTATCACCTTTTTTCACTTGGCGCATAAATTTCAACGCCCAATTGTTGGTGACACCATCCCAATGGGTTTGACCATCTTTTTCTAAATCGGCATAACTGTAGTCATGATCCGGTTCGCATTTTAAAAGCCAGTAGTTCATATATTTGCCTCTATAATAATTTCATTTAATCTTTAATCAAGATTGGTTTTCCTTTCTAAAAATAATCAATTTTTCACGTCCTTTTCTGGATTCAATAGAAAGATCAGGAAATTCTTCTTTTTCAATGGTCCATCGATTGGCAAAAATAGATTTTACTTCTTCAATGGTTGTTCCCCAAGGTGGGCCGCCCTCTTCTAGTGTTTTGTCCAATGGAAACCATAATCCGATGAGTTTGCCATTGGGTTTTAAAATGGTTTTGACCAATCGTTCGTATTCTTGTCTCCGAGATGGATGAATGGCACAAAAACAGGTTTGTTCAATGATATAGTCGTAAGTATTCATGTGATCACGAGTTAATGAGAATATATCTGTCCTCAGAGCATCAACTTTGACTTTTGCATCCTTCGCTAAAGTTTTGACAAAATTAATCGCAGTTGGAGCAAAATCCACTGCAGTGACTTGAAAACCTAATTTGGCAAAATGAACTGCATCATATCCGCGACCACATCCCACAAAACAGACAGAGCCTGTTTTCAATTTAGTTGAAAGATGTTGAAAAACAGGCGTTATGCCATTCAAATCCCAACCGGCGTCATCGTCCAAGTATATGTCTTCCCAAAATTGGGGCGCATCTACATCATTCATTTAATTACAAACATTTCTTTTTGATCTTCATTCACTTCGCCATTTTCGCAGGAAACGTAATACACATATGAGTCAGGATAAAATTGGATTGATTTGTGATATTCACCATTTTTGAAATGGACTGCTGCTCCGCCATCTATAGCCCAACCGGGACCGCATTTACCATTTTTAAGCATCTCATGGACACTGGGACGGCGATCTTTCTCTTCCTGATAATGAGGACATGCCATTTCCGGTAAAAACCCCAGGCAATCCATGGCATTAAGATTGCTGGCCCAAGAATCAGTAATCCCCTGCTCAAACCAACAAATGGCACCGGCACTGACACCGCACAAAATTTTTCCATGCTTGTAAGCTTTTAAAAGTAGTTTATCCAATTTCCATTCCCGCCAAACAGCCAACATACTTTTGGTATTTCCGCCACCAACATAAATTACATCCGCTTTATTGATGATGCTGTCTAATCGAGGTGTTCGTTGAAAAAATGTAATATGAGAAGGATCGCAGTTAAGTTTTGAAAAACAGGCGTAGTAATTCACAATGTATCCCTTGTCTTCTGCACTGGCTGTGGGGAAAAACACAATGTTGGGATTTTCTTTTCCCGTGAGATTTAAAATATATTGTTCAATTTTCCGGTGATTTGGATTTCGTCCAAAGCCACCACCACCGATGGCAATAATGTGCCCTTTTTCGCTCATCTTTATTCCGGTTCTTTATAATGGTTTAAAAATTCGTCTGTTGTATCAAAAAGTTGAAAATCACCGTCAGGTAATGAAATAACTGTTTTCCCATCTTTCACTAATACAGATTTTCCGGACACCGTATTTTCAACTTCCAGCAGTCCCGTCATGATAGAAAAAACACAATCTGAAATTCCCTGATGGTGTGGCCCATGATGATCCATGGTTCGATGCTCTGCTAAAAAATAAGTTCCTTTCACAGAAGCAATGGAAACAGGCGTATTCACAATAAACTCCCGATTTTTCTTTTTATTGATCTCAGCGCTGACGCGACCGCCAAAAATGGCTACTTCAGTTTTAGGTTTTTTCGGTTTTTTATCACTGAATATTTTCACCACAGAATTGTCGAAAATTTTCACCACGCTTCTATCCTCCAAAATAAGAAACGAAATAAATGCGTTTTTACCTGTAGTGATTTTATCACCATGATAGATGGATTCACCCTTGCGAATATGTCCCGTTCGCACATTTCCTTTCCGCTGGACTTCCCCAACAGATTGGGTACAAACTCCGATATTGGTCTTTTGAGGTTGGCCGATTGCAATTGAGATCAGCGCCAACAAAAAGAAGGGTCGTATAGCCGGAATGATTGTCATTTTTAAAATAAGTAAGCATAATAATTTAACACAAAGTTGCGGTTTATGTTCTTGGATAGAATAGATAAATTTCTGTATTTTTAAGCAAGTGTGGGACACGAAGGATGACAAAGTTTTATCATTTTTTTTGACGGTTTTGACACGATTTTTATCACCCGTTTTAGGGCCAAAATTTTCCTTCCTTCCTAAGTTCCCCAAATAGAGCAAAAAAACAGGCGTTCTCGCCGGACGATCCCATGAATCCTCTCGGGCAGTTGATGCTACATGCAGGCGAGAACCATGTAAAATATAGGTATAATATGAAGAAGGAAATCTTTATCAATGAAAGCATGGGGGAAACCCGCATTGCCATTCAGGAAGATAGCCAGCTTGTAGAGGTGTATGTTGAAAAACAGGATAAACATCGCATGGTTGGCAATGTTTATAAAGGAAAAGTCGAAAATGTACTTCCCGGAATGCAGGCGGCTTTTGTAGATATTGGCTATGATCTGAATGCTTTTCTCCCTTTTTCCGAAATCGGGAACAATGAATATATCATTGAAGAACGAAGCAATAAACGCAATCGTAAACATAAAAACAACAATCACAAACACGATAATATTGAAGTTGACCTGAAAAAAGATCAAGAAATCTATGTCCAGGTTATCAAAGAACCCTTTGCAGGGAAAGGGCCTCGCGTTACCACGGAAGTGGCACTTCCGGGCCGACTCCTTGTCTTTGTCCCCAACGCCAACTATATCGGCATTTCAAAAAAGATCTGGGATAAATATGAACGACGGCGCCTAAAAAAGATTGCCCAACGTCTACGCCAAAATGAAATGGGTGTCATCATTCGGACCATTGCAGAAGGCAAATCTGAAGAACACATCGAAAATGATTTTAATCAGCTTTTCGAAACATGGGAAAAGATTGAAGCAAAGGCAGACCGTGAAGATGCACCGGTCTTGGTTTATGAAGATCTTGAAACGGCATCCAGTGTTGTTCGTGATTTATTGACCCCCGACGTTGAAAAAATCATTATTGACTCCAAACGGCTCTACCGCAAAACTCAACGCTATTTGGAAGATATTTCTCCCAGTCTTTTAGATCGATTGGAACTTTACAAATTAAAATCACCTCTTTTTGAAAGTTTCGGGATTGAATCTGAAATTGAAAAATTAATGCGACCCAAAGTTTGGCTCAAAAGCGGCGCTTATTTGATCATTGAAAAAACTGAAGCCATGGTAGTGGTGGATGTAAACAGTGGTCGGTTTGTAGGGAAAAAACTCCATGAAGAAAATTCCCTAAAAATCAACTTAGAAGCAGCACGGGAAGTGGCACGCCAACTTCGGCTTCGGGATTTGTCCGGTTTAATTGTGATTGATTTCATAGATATGAGATTTGATGATAATCGAAAAAAGGTTTATCACGAACTCCGAAAAGAATTACGGAAGGATCGTGCGAAAGTTGCTGTTGCACCTATCACAGAATTTGGGTTACTGGAAATGACTCGCCAACGGATTCGTTTGAGTTTGTTGGATTCCATGAGCGAAGAATGCCCAACTTGTCATGGTTCAGGACGGATCATTTCACAGGAAACGTTGGTCACTCGCATTGATCATTGGCTCAGACGATACAAAAGCAAACATCGTTCATTGCGACTTCGACTTCAATTACACCCCCAAAATGCTGAATATCTTGGCGGTGAAAAGAAACATGTGCTTCGCGGACTCATGTGGCAAAACTTTGTCCATTTGAAGATTGAAGATAATGTTGAATTGGCTCAGGATGAATTTCGCTTTTTTAGAACAAAAGATGGGGCTGATGTGACTCACGAAATGAGTCTTGATAAGGAGAGAGCCGCCTCGTAAATTCGCCGGCTTTTTGGAGACCTAAAATGTACGCTATCGTAAATATATCAGGAAAACAATTCAAGGCTACCGAAGGGGCCCGCGTCCGTGTTCCTCGCCAAAAAGGCGATGCTGGCGCAAAATTAACCTTCGACAATGTATTGCTTGTTCATGATGGATCAAGCACCCAAATCGGTACACCCACTGTGTCCGGCGCATCTGTAACTGCAACTGTAGTTGATCACGGCAGGGAGAAGAAAATCCTCGTCTATAAGAAAAAAAGACGGAAAGGGTATCAGCGGAAAAATGGACATAGACAATGGTTCACCGAAGTGGAAATTCAAAAAATTAAAGCATCTGCTTCAAAAGCAAAAAAGGCTGCACCGAAAAAGGAAGTACCTGTTGTAGAAGAAGCAGCGCAAGAAGAGGAATAAATCATGGCACATAAGAAAGGACAAGGAAGTTCTAGAAATGGTCGCGATTCCAATCCGAGTTATCTTGGACTGAAAGTTGCGGATGGGCAATCCATCTTGGCTGGAACAATTATCTTAAAACAACGGGGAACCAAAATTCACCCCGGTATGAATGTTCGTCGCGCCAATGATGATTCCCTTTTTGC
>CAXFCD010000248.1:0-6976 GCA_964001155.1 uncultured bacterium
AGTTGAAGTCCAGCCTTTGCCTAATGATATTCATTTGGTGTGCGGGACATCCATCTCCCATGATCCAAACTCGAATACAATCCATTCAGCACTGGTCATTTTGAGATTCCCGGACATGGAATTGGTGGAGCGACACGGTCTTTCAGAAGAAATCACATTTCCTTATGTCCGGGGATTGTTGGCTTTTCGGGAAGCGCCCTCAATCATGAAATTGATCAAACGAGTTCAAAACCAACCGGATGTGATGTTGTTTCACTCTCATGGCATTGCTCACCCTCGGGGATTTGGTTTAGCCTGTCACTTAGGTGTTTTATTTAATGTGCCAGCCATTGGTGTTGCAGATCGAGTCTTAGTGGGATACCATGATGATTTGGACAAAGAGAAAGGACGCCATGCGCCATTGATGCACAATGGGGAAGATGTGGGCCTCGCATTAAGGACAAAGGAAGCCGTTAATCCTATGTTCGTCTCAGTCGGACATAAGGCTGATTTATTTACATCCATGGAATTTATTTTGGAGAGCGTGACCCACTACCGCCGCCCGGAGCCGATTCGGCAGGCTCACTTAGCCGTTGTTGCTCAACGAGATGGTGAAGATATTGATATAGATGTGGGGGGTGACCAGGCGACTTTGTTTTAAATATAAAAAAACGCCCCACCCATTAATAATTATAAGTGCGGGGCATTTCTATCTTGGGTTGGCTTTAAAGGGGACTTAGCCGCAGGTGGTTTCAATCAAGGCAGCGCAAACCTTATAAGGGTCCATGTTGGCAGAAGGTCTTCGGTCTTCCAAATAACCGTGACCGTCATTGGCTGTTTGCATAGGAATCCGTACTGAAGCGCCACGGTCACTTACGCCATAGCGAAACTCATTAATGCTACACGTTTCATGAAGCCCGGTTAAGCGCTCTTCGTTGTGTGCGCCGTACACTGCAATATGTTCATGGTGTTTTTGGCCCAGTTTTTCACAGGCTTCTTCAATCACTTTCATGCCACCATTAGTCCGCATGGATTTGGTACTGAAATTGGTATGAGCGCCAGCACCGTTCCAATCACCTTTCACCGGTTTTGGATGAAGCGTTGCACTCACGCCGTAATCTTCACTGATGCGGTAAAGGAGCCATCGGGATAACCACATTTGGTCTGCTGCTTCCAAGGGACCTAGGGGACCGACTTGGTATTCCCATTGTCCCGGCATGACTTCCGCATTGATACCGGAGACTTCAATCCCTGCTTCAATGCACAGTTCTAAATGTTCTTCAACAATATCTCTGCCAAAGACTTCATCGGCACCCACGCCACAGTAAAATGGTCCCTGAGGAGCCGGATAACCGCCCTCGGGCCAGCCTAATGGAGACCGTCCGGTGAAGAGGGTATATTCCTGCTCGATGCCGAACCAGGCTTCCTCGTGGGCAAATTTTTCTGCTACCTCTCTTAAATGAGCACGTGTATTAGAGGGATGCACGGATCCGTCTGCATTTAAAACTTCGCACATGACCAATATATTATCCCCACCCCGGATAGGATCGGATATAAAATTAACTGGTTTTAACATGCAATCACTGTCGTGCCCCTCTGCCTGCATGGTGCTGGAACCATCAAATCCCCATAAGGGAAGATCCTCAAGGCCGTTGAGTGGCCCGTCAAGCACTTTTGTTTTTGAACGGAGTTTTTGGGTGGGCTCATGCCCATCCATCCATATGTATTCTGCCTTGACTTTACTCATGAGTTTGTTATCCTTCTGTTGTGTTATGAATTATTATCCGGAATTGGAATAACCATTCCTGATTTATAAGAAGATAAAATTATTTGTGTTTCTGTCCGAATGACACCAGGCCAACTTTGGACCTTGCGTAATAAATCCTCAAGTGTTTTTGAATTTTTAGTGTTGATGAGCAATGTATGGGATCCATTACCAGTGGTAGAAAAACATTGAGTCACTTCCGGTGTTCCGGTGGCTTCGGCTGTGACTTCTTTATAGTGCTGGGAAGAATCAGAAATAATGGTAATAATCGCCCCAACGTCCAGTCCAACAGCTTTTGGATCCACAACAGCTTGAAATCCCTGAATGATTCCCCCATCCTGGAGTTTTCGTATGCGTTCGGTCACGGTGGGAATTGATACATCAATCCTTTCTGCAATATGGCTGGCAGATTCCCGTCCGGCTTGCTGGAGCTCCGATAAAATTTTTCTATCAATTATATCAAGTTTCATTTGAAAGCTAAAAATTCAAGTAATGAAATTATTTAAATAAAAAATAGTATTACAAGTAATAAATAAGAAAAATATAATAATAATTTAAATAATTAATATAAAATAATATAATAATTAAATAAATAAAATTAAAAACAGCATTTTTGAGTTCCGGTCGGTCATTGTACCTTAATATATTGAATAAGGAGAAAACATGTCTGATTTCATTTTATATCATAATCCAAGGTGAGGGAAAAGCCGGGGAGCCGTGTCGCTCCTGAAAGAACATAATGTGGATTTCACGATAGTTGAATATTTAAAAACGCCGTTGAATAGAGATGAGATTTTGTCTTTGTCTAAAAAGCTCGATCTACCGCTGAGCGGATTCGTGCGAAAGAATGAAGTTGATTTCAAAGAAAATAATTGCACCGCCATAATAGATAATGATGAAGCACTGGCAGAAGCCATGGAACGATTTCCTAAAATAATGGAAAGACCAATAGCTGTTAAAGGAAACAATGCAATTATTGGACGTCCACCGGAAAACGTTTTAACTTTGGTCTGTTGAAAGGAAATGCTATGAAAAAAATTATTAGCACTTTTTTTGTCCTCTTGATTTTGGGTTGTGAACCTTTTGTAACCCAATTCCCCGATTCATCCGATGCCGTCATATATGAGGCTGCAGATAAAACGGCCGCATCTTATGATGGCGGTAATATAAAAGTAGTCACTTGGAATATTCGGTTTGGCATTGGCCGATTTCCGTTCTTTGGCGATTCCTGTGGCGATAGTGTTATCTTGGATGATTCATCCATTGAAAAAATAATGGCCGCCATTGCCGATTCCCTCAACGCCATTGATGCGGATATTGTGCTATTGCAGGAGGTAGATGTAGCATCCAAGCGAACAGGCTATATGGATCAGGTTCAATATCTATTGGATAACACAAACCTGAACTATGGTTGTTATGCTTCAATGTGGAAGGCAGATTATATTCCCAGTGATGGCATTGGTCGGATAGATGCAGGGAATGCTATTTTGTCCAAGTATGAACTTGCCGATGCTGAAAGAATTAAATTGAGCCTCCGGACTGATCAAAAAAGCCATGTGAAATATTTTTATCTCCGACGGAATATTGTAAAGGCAAGAATCCCCGAATTAGGCATTGGTGGAAAAGATCTTTATGCTGTAGACATTCATGCCACGGCTTTTGCTACTGATGATACAAAACAAAAACACATAGATAAATATGTTGAAACGTTGGCATCCATTCATGATGGTGGTGATTACTTTGTTACCGGTGGTGATCTAAATTCAGTGCCGCCTGGTTCCGTTACAGATTTTTGTGAAAGTGATATGTGCGCTGGCGAAGATTATCATACAGAGGGTGCAGAAGAATACCATAAGGAAGGAAGTTATTTTGAAAACTTTAATGGTGAACCCGATCTGTTACTCCCACTTTATAATGCCTATGATGCAGCCATTGATTCTTCAGATGCAAATCTATCAAGTCATTTTACTCATGCCCCTAGCACAAGTGATATCAAATATGACAGAAAATTGGATTATTTATTTACAAATGGCAGTTGGGTGAGCGGTGCATCCAAAACGCACCAAGATGCATGGGAGTTGAGCGATCATATGCCTGTGAGTGCAGTATTTAGTCTGGGAGGTGAATGATGAAACAAATGATTATATCTCTACTTCTCTCAAGTATTATCTTTGCTGAAACCAGAATTTGGGAGTCTCACTCTGCACATCTGCTTCCACAAAAACGTTGGGAAGTTGGGTTGTTTCAACCTTTTAGGTATGGATATTCAGAGAATCTGGAATATAGTGTTTATCCATTATGGTTTTTTGTGATGCCAAATCTTTCAATTAAAAAACCACACAAACCCATTGGAAATTTTGCCACGGCACTTCAATATGATCTTGTGTATCCTACACCATTGCTAAACATGATTGCTAAAAAAGGAATTATGGGGATTATTTCGCCAGACTTCCAAATGCCGCCTATGGTGGGTTTGTCTGCCACGTGGCTTATTTCCAAAAATATGGCAGACATGGACATCACTCTCAATAGCGGATTGGATCTTGGTTTTGCTTTCGAGGATTTAGATTCTCGAACAACTATTGATCTCCCGTTAGTCTATCATCGATTAGGTGTTTATTATAATACTTGGGGTGTGCACGCCGGTGCCGATATACAAAAGAACATATCAGAAAAAATTTGTCTTTTGGCGGATGTTGATTTACGGCTGTTACCGGGATTGA
The DNA here is from genome assembly GCA_964001155.1 of uncultured bacterium. Lineage (GTDB taxonomy): Bacteria > Fidelibacterota > Marinisomatia > Marinisomatales > UBA1611 > CAXFCD01. The sequence continues at coordinate 4,468 of CAXFCD010000248.1, forward strand.
AAGGAAGTTATTCCGTGGAGCATAAGTTTCTGCTTAGCTGGCATAAATCAGAAACATTTCGCATTCTTACAGGTTATAAATTTGTTATGGGAGATTACCCATATGGCTCTGATATGCGCATACTGCCTTACCTTCCTTTGGCGGAATCCTGGGTACCCATAGTTGAGCTGCAATGGGCAGGGAAAAAGAAATAAATATTATAACGATTTGAGTAGGGAGGTTTTAAAAATCTGGTTAAGCATATTATACAATTCCGGATTAGGAACATCCCTTCCCAAATAAATTTCCTGTTGTCCTTTTTGCAGAATCATTTCCCAATGCAGATGGGAGCCGGCCTTTGAACCCAAGGTGCTTTCTTTCATTCCTGTATTACCGGACCGTCCCAGTAATTCCCCGGCCCTTACTTGGGTTCCGGCCCTAATCCCTTCCTTAATATCAGATAAATGGGCATAGATGGTAATGGTCCTGAATCCGGGAACAAGGTCGAAGCCATGATCTAAAAAAACAGCCTGCCCCAATAAAACACTGTTGAAAATATCTGATGGTGTATTACCCACTTTAGCGCTGGCTTCCAGCAAATTTTCCCTGAAATCAGCAGGCACTTCTTCATAACCATGATCTGCCCGAATCACAATACCCTCTGCAACCGCTCTTACGTCTGTGCCCCAATTGGCGAAAAAATCAATCCCGCGGTGTGTCCCGCTGCGATAATCTCGGGGTGCATTGGGCAAGCGCATAGCTCGTTTGGGAACACCAATACCTTCACAGGGTAAAATGAGTTGTAAAGAATCTACCCAAAGTGGATCAAACGTCATTGGTGGTAATACCGGGTCTTTTTGTTCTGTGATGGTGGTTAAAACAGACAGGATGGAATTATTGGGGTTCTCCCCGGATTGGGCAAAAGCAATCCACCCCAAAAAAAGAAAAACAATAACTGATTTCATTTTATTTGGGATAAAAGATGATCCATTCCCAAAGCACATGCCTCTAAGGGTTGGCCAGCAATCGAATGGATTTTTTCTCCCTTCAATATGGACTCTTTTTCAGCACAACCCAAAGAATAAGGAGTCTCAAAATAAATCGTGGCCGTAGGGATATTAATCAAATTCAATGTGTCAGCGATTGTCCAATCATATTGTGCCCAAGAGGTGGGAATAAACAGCAGTCCGTTGGCCCAGTTCCGGTTCCGTTGGAGAAAATTGATTACCTGAAATTGTTTATGAGTTTGGAAAAATTTGAGTTCCACATCTTGCCCATGGACATGATTACGAATTGCTTTATTCAACTTATCCATGGTGAGCCGTTCTCCGGCCTCTGATGATTTGAGGCCCAACAGATTCAGATTGGGCCCCTGTAAAATTAAAATATTCATCTCAAGGGAATTAAATGACCCAAAATATACCCCAAGATAATTCCGATTAGAAGGCCAAGGGTGACAATCCTGCTTTTGGCTAATTCAGTGGCATAGCCCTTTTTGATGGCGACACCGGAGACAACATACCCCATGGCATTTAAGAACCAGAATACAGGGATAGAAATCACCTTAATGATCAAGGGGCCAATCACCGGGATCATCCCAATGAGGGCACCCAGACCAACAAATATTTGGGTAAAAATACTGACCACAAATGTGACAAATAAAATGATTTTTTTATCAATGCCGTAATACAATGCAGCACAAATAGCAGCAATAGCTAGAATCCAGCCCAAAATATGCTTACGATATAATTTGAGGAAAGATGGTTTCTGATTCATGGATGGATCAAGCAAGGCAGGCTTTGGGAGAAAGAACTTGGTTTACTTTTTCGAGTGCTTTTTCTTTTTGTAGGACTTTGGGCTGATGATCCTTTTCTTATATTTTAAAATGGAATTTGAGGCATAATAATCATCTGTTTCTTCTTCATCAATGTTGAGTGTTAGCAAAGCACCATTTAAATCATAATTGCCAATGGTTTTCTCGCCATTTACATTTATGGTTAATTTGCTCTCCGAGATTTCCCAAATACCAATACCTGCATTTTCTATCCCATCGTAAATGCCGCGAAAGCTGAAAGACCCATCTTCCCTGAAGGTTAGTGTTTCGCGGTTATTGACACCTTGGTCATTGGAGATGATTTCCTGAGGGTCACTGAAATAAGTGCTTGTCATGGTTTGGAATTCCCAAATGCCAATAATTTCAGAATCGCCATTTTGTGCATGAGGCCATCCAGCCATTGATAAGAATAGGCTCAATCCAACCGGTAAATATAGTTTTTTCATTCGATATCCTATAGAAACAACCCTGAATATAAATTAAAATGTGGAAAGGGTCTCCTATTCATTGAGTCTGGCAGTGATAGGAAACCACGCTGTATTGAGGGTTGCCTGAATAATTTTTTTAGGTTTATTGCGGGAAACCCATATTTCTCGCACAACCTTTTCCAAAATGATCTCATCCAAAAAGTAATCAGAACGGTCGTTTATTTTTCGAGATGCGTCGGTAATCTCAAGGTCAAGACGATAATGGTCA
>CAXFCD010000249.1:0-35138 GCA_964001155.1 uncultured bacterium
GACTCGGAGTAAACAAATTTCTGCAGATGAGTTGACTGGATCAACGTTTACCATTACTAATTTTGGTGTGTTTGGTGTGACGGTGGGAACCCCAATTATCAATCAACCCAATGTTGGAATTCTCGGCATGGGCGCTATTAAAAAACAACCTGTTGTGGTGGAATCACCCCAAGGAGATGCCATTGCCATTCGCAGTATGATGATGTTGTCTTTAGGATTTGACCATCGGTTGATTGATGGTGCAGGTGGCGCACAATTCCTTGAGCGCGTTCGACATTATTTAGAGACCATGGATTTAAATTCTTTGCTATAATTTACTTGTTAAAGTGATTGAATAGTATCATAATAGTACTATAAATTATGCCTAAGAAAATCCGTGAATTGATAAAGGCTTTAAAAAAAGCAGGTTTTATTGATAGAGGTGGAAAAGGAAGTCATAGAAATTTTAAACATGAAAAAGGGATAGTTTTAACAATATCCGGGAAATTAGGGAGTGATGCAAAGCCTTATCAGGAAAAGTTAGTCGACCAAAAAATCAATGAATCCAAAAAATGAAAAAACGAGATAAATACTTAAAAATTGTAGAATGGTCAGAGGAAGACCAATGTTATGTAGGATCTGTTCCAGGTTGGTTAGGTCCTTGCTGCCATGGTGATGATGAAGGAAAAGTTTACAAAGAACTCTGCCAAATAGTTGATGAATGGATTGAGATTTATGGAAAGGATGGTCAACAATTACCCTATCCAACTCAAAAAGAATACTCAGGGAAGTTTGTTTTAAGAACAGGAAAAGAACTCCATAAAGCATTGGCAGTCCGAGCTGTGTCTGAAGGTGATAGCCTCAATAAATATGTTGTAAAAAAATTAAAAAAGATTATTTAACTCATTCATGTCCATCGATCATGTTTTAAAATTGTATTCAGAAACGATTCAGTCTTCCTATCTCCATTATGGATTTTGGGATGAGCCAAATTCAGTTAATCTGGACACAATCACACTCCAAGAAATCAAACAAGCTCAGGAAAGATATATTGACCATTTAGCTTCCTTCATCCCGGAAGGTGTGAATTCCATATTGGATGTAGGCTGTGGAATTGGCGGGAATGCAGCTTACTTAATGGATAAGGGATTTCAGTTAGAAACACTTTCTCCGGATTCATACCAGCAATCAGTCATTGATGAAAAATTCAATGGAGATATGAAATTCCATCATTGCAAGTTTGAGTTATTCAAACCGGAAAAAACATACGATTTAATTTTAGAAAGTGAGAGTGCTTGTTATATCAAAATTAGTCCCGGATTTGATAAAGCCAGAGAAACACTTAGAGATGGTGGTTATTTATTGGCATCAGATTATTTCGTCCATTTTCGCGATGGAACCAAAAATCCACATTTGAAATCGTCTCATGATTTGGAAACATATTTGACTGCGGCTAAAGACCACGGTTTTGAACTCATGAAAGAATATGACCAAACAGACAATACCATGCCTACATTAGATTATGGTCGATATTTTCTTGAGCGATTTATTAAACCAACTCTGGATTATGGTTACTATTCCGCAAAAAAGAATTATCCAAAAACCACCAAAATGGTTCAAAAATTGGTCAAACCAAAATTAGAAAAAAAGATGGGTCAATTGGATTTAATTGATAGTGATCAATTCCGCAAATATCGAAAATACATGATTTTTCTATTCCAAAAGAAACATGGCTGAAATCATCCAAAAACCATTTAAGCCCAAAATTCGTCTTCAAATGACGAAGGGGTACAAATTCGTTAATGACGTGGTTCAAACGAATAAACTCAATACAGTTTGTGAAGAGGCTCGTTGTCCCAATATTTATGAATGCTGGGATCGCCGGACAGCCACCATCATGATTTTAGGCGATGTGTGTACTCGTGCTTGCGGATTTTGTTCAGTAAAAACAGGGAAGCCGGAATGGAATGATCCCATAGAACCGTTGCGTACAGCCATGGCAGTGAAAAAAATGAATTTACGTCATGTAGTGATTACGTCAGTGGATCGGGATGATTTAAAAGATGATTATGGTGCTACCATTTGGGCAGACACCATTCGACAAATCCATCATCATGTTCCTGGATGTACTGTGGAGGTTCTGACGCCGGATTTCAAAGGATATAAATCGGCATTACAAAAAGTATTTGATGCTGAACCGGAAATTTTTTCTCATAATGTTGAGTGTATTGAACGCATCAGTAAACAGGTTCGAAGTCAAGCAAATTGGAAACGAAGTTTGGATGTATTAGCATTTTCTGTGGAAAAAGGTCTCAGAACAAAAACCGGGATGATGGTTGGACTAGGTGAGTCTTTCGAAGAAGTGGTGGAAACCATGAAACAGGTTCTAGACATAGGTGTTTCGATTTTCACCATTGGGCAATATTTGCAACCAACAAAAAAACATTTACCTGTGGATCGTTATGTTTCAGATCAGGAATTTGTGGATTATAAAAATATTGGACTTGAAATTGGATTCGATGTGGTAGAATCGGGCTCTTTGGTTCGTAGTTCTTACCACGCAGATGAACAAGCAAGACTGGTCATGGATGAGAAATGAATCCTAAAGTTTTAATATTAATAACTGCAATGGTTGTAGGTGCTATTTTGGGGATTTACATTGTTGTAGAAGAAGCAAAAAGCACTGATTTGGTTGATCCCGATGCTGGCCATGATCATGAGCCAACAATACAGATTGCAAACCGAGGAGAACCAAAAGTTTCTTTAAAACCGGGATTTGAACAAATAGGACGATTGCAAGCGAAAGTCCCTCAGAATTGGAAACGTGAAAACCCATCCAGTTCAATGCGAATTGCTCAATTTGTTCTGCCGGGAAACGATGGTGATGGTGAAATGGTCATTTTCTCTGGAATTGGTGGCAGTGTAGATGCAAATCTGGAACGATGGTATGGTCAGTTTCAAAGCGAGGCAGGAACATCCGTTTCAGAGTTTGCACAAAAGAAACACATCCATAATAATGATTTAGAAATCACCATCTCTTATGCTGAAGGAACCTATTTGAAATCTTCTATGGGAATGGGCGGCCCTACAACAGAAATGCCCAATTATGCCCTAATGGCAGCGATTGTAATTGCAAAAGATGCCCCATACTTTTTTAAGGGAATCGGTCCAAAATCAACCATGGAATTAAATCAAAAAAAGTTTGAATCTTTTATTCGTAGTATAGAAGCGTTATAAAAGTACGCCAAATCAACAGATAAAAATTTTTTAATAGCCGAATCATCAATTAAACATTCCTGGCACAATCCTTGTAACTTCTAACAGAAGAATTTTTGTTTAAAGGACACCCATGGCATCAAAATTATCTGAAAGCGAAATAGAAAATTTTAAAGTAGCAGACGCAGACCAGTATCCGGTCATGCCCTTGCGGAATACAGTCTTATTTCCGCAACAGGTGATTCCCATTTATATCGGTAGGGAACGAAGCCTAAAATTGATCAACGAGTTGGATCCAAAGAAGCGGTACATTGTTGTAGTGGCCCAGGAAGATGGGTCCATCGAAGACCCTAAACCTGAAGATCTATACGCCTACGGAACCTTGGCCCAAGTATTGAAAGTATTTGATATGCCGGATAACAGCAAATCAGCCATTGTCCAGGGAATTTCCCGTGTAAAAATATTAGACTATACCAACCTTGAACCCTATTTCTACGCAGCAGTGGAATCCATGGAAGATGAACCTATCTCCGATGAATTGGAAGTAGATGCTTTGGCTTCAAATTTAAGACAAGCATTTGAAGATTTAATGAAAGTTGCGCCCAATCTCACAGAAGAACACTCCGGAATGCTGAAAAATATCCAAAAACCAAACCGGCTGACGGATAGGGCTATTTCAGTGATTACCATCTCTAACCAGGAAAAACAAGAAATCCTGGAAGAATTGAATATTAAAAAGCGAATTGAAAAAGCGTTGAATTTGATTTCCAGAGAGATTCAACGCATCAAATTGGGTGAAGAAATCCAGTCCGAGGTCCACGATGAGATTACCAAAACCCAACGTGAATATTATTTGCGAGAGCAAATGAAAGCCATCAAAAAAGAATTAGGCGAAGATGAAAGCTCCGTAGAACTGAAGGAATTGGAAGATAAGATCAAAGCAGCTAAAATGCATGAAGAAGCTGAAAAAGTTGCTTTGAAAGAATTGGACCGCTTGTCCAGAATTCCGACCCAATCTCCTGAATATAATGTATCCAGAACCTATATCGAATGGCTGGTAGATTTACCGTGGAGTGAATCAACAGAAGACCGTATTGATTTGAAAGAAGCATTGAAAATTTTGGATGAAGATCATTATGGTTTAGACAAAGTCAAGGAACGAATCATAGAATATTTAGCGGTCCGAAACCTGAAGCAGAAAAAAGATCCGGATGGGACGGTTCGAGGACCAATCTTGTGTTTTGGCGGGCCTCCAGGTGTGGGTAAAACATCCTTAGGAAAATCCATAGCCCGTGCCATGGGACGTGAATTTGTCCGTTTATCTCTTGGTGGGGTCAGGGATGAGGCGGAAATCCGGGGTCATCGAAGGACTTATATTGGCGCTTTGCCTGGACGTGTAATCCAAAGCATTAAAAAAGCCGGGAAAAATAATCCGGTCTTTATGTTGGATGAAATTGACAAGTTAGGTGCCGATTTTCGCGGTGATCCATCTTCCGCACTTCTGGAAGTATTGGATCCCGAACAAAACCATTCCTTCAGTGATCATTATTTGGAGGTGGATTTTGACTTAAGCAATGTCATGTTCATCGCGACAGCAAATTACCAAGACGCTATTCCCCCAGCCCTAAGAGACAGGATGGAAATTCTGGACTTTTCCGGTTATATTGAAGATGAAAAAGTCCAAATCGCCAAGCGCCATATTTTACCCAAACAAATCGAAGAAAATGGACTCACCAAAGATCAGGTTTCCTTTGATGCCGGTTCTATTAAAGAATTAATCAGGTCCTACACACGGGAAGCAGGTGTAAGGAACTTAGAACGAGAAATAGCCAATGTATTACGAAAAGTCGCTCGGGAACTGGTCGAGGATGATACCGGGAAAATCAAGGTGAATAAATCGAAGGTTGGTGATTATTTAGGTGCGCCTCGCTTCCATTCTGAATTAGCAGAGAGAACCACCAAACCGGGTGTAGTCACGGGATTGGCTTGGACAGCAGCAGGTGGTGATATCTTGTTTGTGGAATCCACCCAAATGAAAGGGAAGGGGCAGTTGACCCTCACCGGTCAACTCGGTGATGTGATGAAAGAATCCGCTACCGCAGGACTCACATTTGTGCGTTCTCATGCAGAAGAATTCGGCATCGATTCAGATTTTAATGAAAAGTCAGATATTCATGTACATGTACCTGCAGGCGCAATTCCTAAAGATGGCCCATCTGCCGGTGTAAGCATGGTTACATCTCTGGTATCATTGTTGACAGATATTCCGGTGAAAGAAAAAGTGGCTATGACCGGAGAAATCACCCTTCGAGGGAATGTACTCCCCATTGGTGGTGTAAAAGAAAAAGTAACCGCTGCCCATCGGGCCGGAATCAAGGAAGTGATATTACCGGACCTTAACCGGAAAGACTTGGAGGATGTTCCTGAACATGTAGCCAAAGACTTAACTTTCCACTTTGCAAAAGAGATCAGCGATGTGTTGAAAGTGGCAACGCCCGGTGTGTTTAAAACAGCAAAAAAGTCTGATAAATCCAAAAAGAAATAATGTAATTTTTCCGGCTGAAAATCAGGGCGATTAGCTCAGTTGGTTAGAGCACTGCGTTTACACCGCAGGTGTCGGGAGTTCGAATCTCTCATCGCCCACAAAAAAACCGCTTTTCAGCGGTTTTTTGTTTATCGGCATTCCCTCCATTTTTGTACTTTTTTGAAATAAATAAAAAAGGCAATTTTCATGTAGTATTTAATTACAAAAAACTCGGTATATGCTCAGATACTCTCTCATGTGTGTAATGCTAGTTCTCCCGGCATTCTCCCAAAACATCCAGGTGGTGGACCAATTCCATGAAGATGGTATGCCAAAAGTGGTTCTTCATTATGTGGACATAAATAATAAGCTTGAAATGGGCAAAAAAACATATTACCATCCCAATGGGCAAAAGAAAAAAGAAGGGACCTATTTCAATGGCAGCAAAGACGGAACATGGACTGAATGGCGGGATGATGGAACAAGAATGGAAGAAGCAACTTATGAAAATGGTGAGAAACATGGCCCTTGGATTCATTGGGGAAAAAATGGGAAAAAATTAAAGTATGGGGAATATGTCAGAGGAGAGAAAGATGGTGTCTGGGTTAAATATACACCCAATGGCATAAAACTGTGGGAAAAGTTTTATGATCATGGAGAAGAGATTGACTAACCTTGTTTTGATTGGTTAGGTTTAACTCTCTAATAACTCAATATTTTAACGGGCATTATTATGGGTATGAGCAAATGCAGAAACTAAAATTTTTTAAAAGAATAACGGGGTTACTCTTGTGGCTATCCCTTGTGTTCCCACAAATTGAATTTAATGTGAATTGGACGCCTTATGTCACCTATTATTTAAGTATGGTTGATATCAACACAGGCGAATCCAATATGCCTATTTTTTTGGCAACACTGGAACGACAATCTAATGCACCGGAATCTGTAGAAGTGGACATTGAATTTGAAATAATTATTGACTCCGACGCACTGGGTGTGGACAATGAGACACTCGTTAAACTTGAGACTAAGCAACCAATCATTCTAACAGCGCCAATTCACATATCCAATATGGATTTGAATTTAACCACTGACCAAATTTTTGATAGTGAAGGAAACCCGGTTGCATTATATATGGACTTGACTGAACAATTGGATATGGAACAGGCGGAGCAAATGTTCAGCGCCATTGTTCAAACCGGTCAATTACCAGATGGTATATATACATTTCGAGTTGTAGCGACCTCCGTAGATGGGCAGCAAATTGTGAAAGAGGATATTTTAAATATATCCAATCCATCCCTACTTCAATTGGTTTCTCCAGGCGGGATTTTGGCAGACACAACCATCAACGAAGTTTATACCTCCTTTCCTGTGCTGCAGTGGGAATCAGACCCTTGCAATTATACCGACCCAATTACAGGTGAAAGTGGATGCGAGTTTTTTATTCGTGTTGCTGAATTCAAATCACAGGAACATTCTTCTATGGATCAGGCTATCGAATCAGTTACACGATTGCCCTTGGACCAATCATTGGGATTTGCACCGGCGGGCTTTGGTGTCACCACTTTTCAATATCCCACAGATGGCGGGGACTTGGAACAAGGGAAAGTGTATGTTTGGCAGGTTCGTAAAGATATTGTCACAACTTCCGGAACGGAACAACTTCTCAGTGATATCATGGCTTTTAAGGTAAAAGATTTTACATCAACTGGCAGTGGAGGAGACGGAGGAGACATAAGTCCAGCGGGGATGGCTCTGCGATCACTGATTGGGGATGAGTTAGCTGAGCGATTTTTTGGTGCAGGTGGATTGGCGGAAGGGATGTTGGCTAATGGAAACATTACCCTCAATGGTGAAAGTGTTGATGTTTCTATTGTTCAATCCCTAGTGTCCATGGGGATTGCCACAGAGGATGAAGATGGGAATGAATCTTACCGTCCGGTGGAAATCATTTCCGTGGAGGTATCAGAATGAAACGGTTTCTTATTTTTTGTTTAGTGATTAACACCTGCCTTCTAGGTGCAGATAAAATTGCCCTTGCGATTAAGGTGAAGGGAAAAGTGTCTATGCTGACCAAGGGCAGTTCTGAAAAATCACCTTTAAAACCAGGAACACCTCTCAAGGACCAAGATAAAATTCTTACAGGCAAGGGGGGATTTGCCGCTGTCATGTATTTGGATGATAAAACAGTTATTAAGCTATTGGGTAATTCAGATTTAACGATTGCCGGGGATCGTACCGGGGCCAGGATCAATAAATCCTTGGATATTAAATATGGGAAAATCACCGCTGATATTGCACCCCAAAAAGGTAGAGAGTTTCGTATCGCTACGCCAACCTCTGTTGCATCTGTGAAAGGAACAGAACTGACAGTAACCTCCGATCCTGCCACGGGCGATTCATTCACATTGCTGGAGGGACTGATCGAAGTAACCAACGCCCTCACCGGTGAAACAACAGAGGTAGAACAAGGAGAAACGGCTGTTTCTACACCGGAGGGATCGTTGGAAGTTCATGAGACAACCACAGAGGATATGGCCGAATTTGAAGAAGCCGATGTTGAAATCCCAACTCAGGAATTGCGGTTCGAAGTGGAAGATGAAGACGGCAATATCAAAGAAATCATTATTCAATTCCAATAGACAAATAACGACGATGAAAAAACAGGTTTTATATCTAGCGCTCTTTACGGGCATATTATATTCCCAATCGGGGATATTGATCATGAATCCGGAACCCAATTCAGAAATCCCCGGGAAGGATGTTTTAATTGCTGCTTCCATGTTTGGAGTACGGGGGATCGATCCTGATAATATCCAATTGCTGTTAGATGGTGAAGATATTACCGATTTGGCTTTTGTGGATGAGGATATGGTCAGTTGCTTATTGGATCAAGTGGAACCGGGGCAACACCAGGTTCAACTCATTTTTGGTGGGCGAGGTCAGAAAAATTGGTCCTTTACAACAATAGCAGGTGAGCCCATAGTAGATTATTCCGGCCGGATTAGGACCAGCAGCAGTATGGATCAAATTGATGAACATACATTAAATATTAGTCAAGTCATGGTGGATTTTAAAGGTTCAGCGTATGAATGGCTGAAATTTAAAACCAATGTGAAACTCACCACTCAGGAGAATATTCTCTATCAACCCCGGAATGTGATGGGATTTGAGTTCGCCTTAAAAGATTACGCCACCATCAACTTTGGAGATTCTAATCCAAGATTGTCTCATTTTACCATGAACGGGAAACGGATTCGTGGAATGAATGCAAATTTCAAGTTCGGCTGGGTCAGTCTTCATGTGGTGAAGGGCCAGATCAACCGTGGCATCAATGGTGATTTGGAAAAAGCGTATTCTTACAGCATAGGTACAGATGAGGAGGGTACAAGATATTTATCATTAAGCCGTACTGGCTACACCTTTGCTCAAAATACAACCTCTGCAAGATTTGCACTTGGTCTCGGTCAAAAATTCCAATGGGGACTCAATTTTTTGAAAGCGCGGGATGATACAACCAGTGTAGAACCAATTCTAGATGATGCAACCATCGTTTATTCACCTGATGCCACCGGCCCAGTTGCAGGATTAGATTCCGGTGTTGTTTATACTATTGGAGAATTGGGAACCAAGGCACAGGTATTGAATGGCAAAAATTGGGTTGGCGATGGCCCCAAAGACAACCTCGTGGTGGGGACAGATCTTGGTTTTTCATTATTTAATAAACGGTTGCGATTGGATGGTGAATTAGCTTTTAGTTTGACCAATACCAATATTTGGGGCGGACCCTTGACCTTGGCTGCCATGGATACCTTAATTGATGATTCAGTAGATAACAAGTTGTCCAGTTTTGATTTATCCACGTTGCCTGATCCAGCCGATTATGAAGATATTTTAATCATCAATCCCAATATGGCACCTTTGGTCCCCATCGACATCAATGCGTTGGAACCAGGCACACCTTCGTCTGAGTTGATGGATGCAGTGTTTTCCATGCCTTCTTTAGCATATCGCGGTAGGGCAGTAACAAATTTTTATGGAAATTATTTATCATTGGAATATTCCCAAGTCGGACCGGAATTCAATTCTCTGGCTAATCCTTATCTTGTGAAAAATAAGCGGGAATTTTCTGTTTCTGATAAACTGAAATTACTCCAAAATCGCCTCATGCTAACAGTTGGATATAAACACCAGGATGATGATATCCTCACCACAGTGGAAACAGTCAAATCTCAAAATACTCTGTCCTTGGGGATCAATGCACTACCGGGCCCGGGACTTCCAACTGTGAATTTTACTTTTCGGTCCATAAACCGGGATAATGGTATTGACGAGTTGGTGTACTTGACAGATACAACTTTTACAGATAATCGTGAACATACTCAAACCAGCAATATGGTATTGAATTTGAATCACCGCTTTGATTTGATTTGGTCCCATGCTTTGAGTGGGACATTTGTCTTGGTGAATAAGGATGATAAATTTACGGATAGGGATGAAAATTTTGTTGATCCTGCCATGTCAACGAATGTAATGAATTTCACCTTGTCCACTCGCTATGGTAATTCATTAAAGACAAATTTGAATCTTACTACCAATACCAGTGAATTAAGCACGGGTCCCGGTGTCCGCGGCACCCAGGATTTTTTAACTACAAATTTTGATGCGGAATATCCATTTTTGGAAAACCGAATCTTAGCGAAAGGTGGATTGAATTTTGCCAAAGGATCAGGACTAGTCGATATGTCCTGGGTGGGATTCAAAGCAGGATTGCGCTGGAAAATTATGGATGGTTTCAGCCTCAATACTCATGGCGAATTCCGGTCCAAGGAAACAGGTGGCGTACAAAAGAATACGGTCATTGCCCGGGCAAACCTGGAGTATGCTTTTTAAAATCGCTGTCTATTCCTCTTCAAATTCTTTGGAGTTTAGTGGGTAAAATGGCAGCGCCTAGAATTGCTTTGGCTAACAACATGATGGGATTTGATCCAATCAGGATTTCTTTCAAAGAAGGGGTTGGGACTGAATCGAAATCATTCCAATCTTTGTCAGTTCTCATTCCGCGAACCGAAGCCGTTTGGGTGATGAGTTCTATACCAAATTCTTTGGTGGTAACTTCTTTTACTTCAATCCATGTGGTATCGTTTGCAATTTCAATTAAGTCAACTTTTAAGGTGTCTGTATCTTGACCGAAAGCAAAAAAACACAATCAATTCCATAAATTTTACCATGATTAATTCTCACTCGATACGGACAGCCGCAGCTCAAATCCAACCGTACATCCGAAAAACACCTTTTATCAATTCGAAGGGATTCTCAGCATTAATCAGTGCAGATGTTTGGTTCAAATTGGAGAGTCTTCAAATCACAGGATCATTCAAAGCCCGGGGCGCAGTAAACAAACTTTTATCTTTAACTGAGAAAGAAAAAAATGCAGGTGTTGTTTCAGCCTCGACGGGCAATCATGGTGCTGCAGTAGCTTATGCTGCGGGGAAATTGGGAATTGATTGTACCATTTATGTTCCTGAGGGTGCCTCCGAAGCTAAAATAGAAAACATGAAACAATTTGGTGCAACAATTAAGATCCATGGTAATGATTGCATCGAAGCAGAGGGTCAAGCTCGAAAAAGTTCAGAGATAAATGGAAAACCCTATGTATCGCCTTATAATGATCCTTTTGTCATGGCCGGGCAAGGCACCATAGGCTTGGAAATTGAATCTCAGTGTGACCAATTAGATGTTGTCATTATTTCTGTGGGCGGCGGCGGACTCATTGGCGGAACCGCAACTTATTTAAAATCAATTTGGCCAAATTTAGATGTGATCGCCTGTTCACCGGAGAATTCCGCCGTCATGATCCATTCTTTGAAAGAAGGTAAAGTTCTGGATTTAGAATCGAAACCAACACTTTCGGATGGTACAGCCGGAGGTGTTGAATTTGATTCCATCACATTTCCCGTTTGCCAAAAAGTGATTGATGAAACTGTTTTGGTTTCCGAAGATGAGATTAAAAGTGCCATGATCAAATATATGGAAAATGAACATCAACTTTTAGAGGGCGCAGCAGGAACTGCCGTTGCCGCACTTATAAAAAAGAAAAATGATTTAAAAGATCAACGGATCGGGGTGGTGATCTGTGGCGGGAACATCAGTTTGGAAACGGTTCGAGACATTATAAATTGATTTCTGTTATGCATTCAATTTTTCGAATTTTATCCACACTTATTATTTGGTCTTTTCTAATGGCAGAGGAAACTACGGAAAGAGGGTCAATTCATTATGATCCATTTCAGTATTCTACTGTGGGCAAAATCGGTGACCATCCTTTTCCAACCAATCCCATGAATGACCGAGCCATAGGATATTTACTTCAGGGGAAAGCCCAAGCCGCTATCTCAAATTATGGGAATATCATCAACTGGGATGAACATCCCATGGGCATTTGGAACGGATTTTCTTATCTCCCCTCTGTGGCATTTCTTGCGGGGATTCCAGGCCAAAAATATTCTATCCATTTTCTTTGGGAACATGTGGAATACATCGTAGATGAGGAGGGATTTCCCATTTATGGCATTTGGGAATCAGGAGATGCTTATGATGAATGGTTTTTGGAAGGGGACACAAATTTTGTTGGAATTCTGTTTGACGCAGACAGAGACGATGGACGGTGGTATCCGGACAGTATTTCCCGCAGAGAATCAAAAGAATTATTCGACGGACCCTATCAATATGCAGTAGATCATGAATTCAAAAAAATAGCGTTATCCACTTTGGGAGAATCGGATCCAAATTCAACTTCTGCCCGGATTGGGTTGATTTATCCTTGGGCGCTGCGACCAAAACTCATCCAGCGGGAAGACCAATTCGATTTTTATAATTATGGCGCTGATTTGGAAGAGTGGACCGAGGATGATGAATACATGTATTATGGCTATAACGTAGCGGAATCCTGGATTTCCCGGCAGCAGAGTTCTCCCAACGGTGAATGGCAAGCATCCACCATGGCTCGGGTGAACACCCACAATACGGAAGTATTCAATGGCGATATTTTCGGGGATACCTATGTGACGGATCCCGGAGACACCTATCCGCTATTAGCACACAGCGCTTTTTCCGATACGTGGCCTGTGCGATTCAATGAAACCTTGGGGCAAACGGAGTCCTTTTGGCCGGGCTGGTGGGCCCAGGATTATAATATCAATCTTCCCGGCTGTTCCCAATCCCGGAAGGATCCCGACTGTTGGGAAAGTGTGGAAGGGCGCTTCATCTCCGATATGGAAATTTACATGGAATTTGACGACCGCTGGGCGCACCGCGGCAACATGGTGGATACCAATAATGAATATGAGCAAACAGCCTATCCTATGGGACTGCGCGTCATGGCGGAGGCGCACTCTTATGGTGTGTCTTACGCTGAGGATATTTTATTTGTCACAGTGAAAGTCCGGAATGAAAGTGGCGATTGGTGCGCCGAGGATGAATCCGGAAACCCGATCCTGGATCATAACGGTGAACAAAAATGCGGTGAAGGAATGATCATGCCTGATGGGACAAAATTGAATCATGGAAAAGGATTTGATTATCAAGGAACCTTTCTGGGATTTTATTTTGATTCTGATGTATTGACGGGAGACATGAATGGATTTTCTTCTTCCCTTCATACAAACGACGATGATTTCATGAAATATTATTGGGAAATTTTCGAACAAAATAATGAGCGTATGCTTATTTCCATGGCAATGGTGGGCGATTTTGATGGGGTCAGTGGAATGGCGAGAGGGTATGCTATGAATGGTGAACCTTCACAGGGAACAGACTTTGGTATTGTTGCTACACAATTGTTGGATTCACCCCGGGCTACTGACCCGGTAGATTTAGATCAGGATGGCACCGTGGATATTTTTCCCGGGGAACCATTAAAAATGACGGACTGGCATTGGTTCGATTGGTACAGCCGTCCAGGTGTGGTAAATATGGAGACCAATTCGAGCAGTTGTTATGCAGGTGCATTGGGCTGTCCCCAAGCCCGGAACAAAGAAGAAATCATGTATAAGATCATGGCAGGGGACACGGTCAATTTGAGTGAAAGTGAAAAGGCTTGGCATTTCCACACCAAAAATCCCGGCACGGATTTGGGCGCTGAATTAAATCCGCATTTTGATTCGTTGGAAGGGTTGTATGAAGAAACAGCTTTCCTGCGTGATCCTGAAGGGTTGGATTGTTCAATCTTCATGAGTTGCGGACCATTTGATCTGCCTGTTGGACGGGAAGTGCCTTTTTCATTTTGCATTATTTTTGGTCAAAATGAGGAAGATTTGATCAACAATGCCCGCTTTGCACAAGTGATGTATAATTCCCGTTATCAGGGATTTACACCACCCACACGCCCCACGGTTTATGCTGAGACGGATACAGGTGCGGTGAAAATTTATTGGAATGACGCTGCAGAAAATTCTATTGATGTGTTAACAGGTTACTCTGATTTTGAAGGTTATAAGATTTATAAAAGCATTGATGGCGGAAAAACTTGGGGCACCGCTTCAGGACGGATTTATGATACAGACGGACTTTTTGTAGGCTGGCGACCATATCAGCAATTTGACTTATCTGCGGAAAAGGATTCCCTTCATTGTGTCTATACCAATACGTATGATTGTGAAAAAGAAAATCGCAGAAATCACAGCATCAATGGTGAAGACCCATATTATCCTTGGTTCAACTTGGGCAATGACACTGGATTGGATATTATTCGTCTTCCGGAAGCAGAATGGAAAATTGTGAAGAGCGACACATTTCAATATCTGTTTGTGGACCGCGATGTGGTGGATGGATTGGAATATACCTATTCCGTCGTAGCCTACGATATGGGTGTGGAACCCACTTATGTGACAAAATTGATTTCCATGGAAAATGGTCACTATGAATCTGTTCTGGATACCAATTATTCCAATCCAAATGAATGGGCCAATCCGGAAGGCTATGCTTCTATTGAGAATTCCAAAGGAACAACGGTGTTAGACAGGAATTTTGTTCAGGTCTTTCCGGGAAATCAACCAATGGAAAATTTGAGCAAAGTTAAAGTAGTTCCGAATCCTTATATTGTTCGTTCCAATTTTAAGGAAACGGAATTCTTGCGCAGAATTCGATTCACCAATTTGCCTAAAAAATGTTTGATCAAGATATTCACTTTGTCCGGAGAATTGGTAGCAGAATTAGATCATAACAGCGAAATCACTGGAAACGAATGGTGGGATATGCGCACCATCAATAACCAGGAAGTTGCACCTGGACTTTATCTTTATCATATTCAACAATTCAAACTGGGAACCGAACAAATGGTCACGGACCAAATTGGCAAATTTGCCATCGTAAGGTAAGTCTATTTCCACATGAAAAGATTATTACTTTATTTAATACTTATTGGGTTGGTTCTTGGACAAACGCTGATCCAAAAACAAAAATTAAATTCCTTATCCGAAACGCTATTCCAACAATCAAAAGCAGACAGACAAATGGCGGAGATCAAGGCAACACAGAAAGGTTGGCCAATAAAAGGGGAATTGGATGGCGGTGAAGAATACGCACTTCAACGATTGGCACCCAATGGGATGCCCATTTATTATCACACGGAAAATATAATTTCAGCCCAAACTATTTCCACAAATCACCTTTGGCCTGATGGTGAGAGTCAACTATTTATGAACGGCGAAGGCATGATTGTGGGGGAATGGGACGGCGGCGGTACCTTAGCAACCCACGATGAATTGATTGGGCGAGTTATCCAAGCGGATCTTCCTGAAGAATTATCGGATCATGCTACCCATGTAGCCGGAACCATGATCGCAGCCGGTGTTAATCATTTGGCACATGGGATGGCCAATGAAGCTGTATTGCAAGCCAACGATTGGTATGATGACAGCGGCGAAATGGCAGCACAAGCTGCTGAGGGGCTCACCATGTCTAACCATTCCTACGGTCACCGCGGTGGCTGGCATTGGAATTCTTTTGGAGATGATAAATGGGTTTGGTGGGGCGATACGGATGTGGATGCAACTGAAGATTATCATTTCGGCTTTTATGATGAGCAAACCCGGGAATGGGACGAAATTGCTTACAATGCGCCCCATTATTTAATAGTCATGTCTGCCGGGAATGACCGTAATGATGCAGCAGCAGCCGGTACAGAACATTGGGTCTGGAACTCAACCATAAATGATTGGGAATTATCCACAGATGCCCGGAATCCTGACGGTCCTTGGGATTGCATTTCCTATCATAAAATTTGCAAAAATGTGTTAACCGTCGGCGCAGTAAATGATATTGCAAATGGCTATCAAATTCCAAGTGATGTTTCCATTTCTTCCTTTAGTTCCTATGGTCCCGTGGATGACGGCCGTATTAAACCGGACATTGTGGCCAACGGTGTTGGTCTTTTGTCTTCCCTCAGTACAGGCGAGAGTGATTATGCCTCCTATTCCGGCACCTCCATGTCGGCGCCCAGTGTCACAGGTTCTCTTGTATTGGTACAGGAGATGGTGAAAACTTTGAATGATACGCTTCTGCAGGCAGCCACCATAAAAGCATTGGCGATTCATACAGCGGATGAAGCCGGCACAAATGATGGTCCCGATTATCGCTTTGGTTGGGGACTCATGAATACGGCGAGAGCCGTGGATTTGGTGCAGCGAAATGGGAATGGACATTGGATCTCTGAAGAATTCTTGAACCAAGGTGACACCATTGAAATTCCAGTGACTGTGGACGGTTTGGCTCCCTTGCGGGCCACCATTTCTTGGACGGACCCACCGGGAACGCCACTGCCGCCCAGTGTGAATCCGCCTGATGTCATGTTAGTGAATGATTTGGATTTGAGAATTATTGCAGAAAATGGCGATGAATATTTCCCGTGGAAATTGGATCCAATCAATCCGGGGAATGCAGCTACAACCGGCGACAATATTGTGGATAATGTGGAACAAGTTTTGATCGCTAATCCGGAACCGAACGATTATACCATCCAAATTCATCAAAAAGGTGATATCGGTGATGGGCAGGCATTTGGCCTCATTATTTCTTATGAACAAACCGGGCAGAAAACGCACCATGTTTCCACAACCGGGAGTGATGAAACAGGCACCGGAACTATGAACAATCCGTTTGCTACCATCCAAAAAGCGGTAGACGTATCCAGTCCCCGGGATACAATCTTAGTCGCACAGGGAATATACAGCGAACCCATCGAAATAAATGCTACCGGACTTATCCTTGCATCTCATTTTATGAGTTCAGGTGATGAGACACACATTGCTGAAACAATCCTGACAAATAATGAACCCAATCCGATTCTGACATTAGAGCAAACCGGTACAGCCATGACTGTCAATGGATTTACCTTTTCCTATGGTGCATTGTACGGGCACCACAGTGTTTATTGTACATCCGGAAATCTTACAATAGAAAATTGTGTTTTTACCCAAAATGATTCAGACTCCGATTGTGGTGCCATTACCTTTCATCATAGCAATGGCGTTATAAAAAATTCTAGAGTAGAAAATACATCAAATTGTTTTACCGGAGCGTTTTATAGTAACAATTCAACCATTGAGCTAAACCATTTTTCAATCCTTAATACAGATGGAACCAATGCAATGGTCAATATAATTCAATCACAAATTGACATGGATTTTGTAACACTGAGTGGAAATGCTGTGAATGACGATTACAGCATCATCAGGGTAAAAAATGGGTCTGAATTAGCCGTAACGAATTCTATTTTATGGAATGAGGGGGAAACAGAAATCAGTTTCGGAGCAGATGGAGAAGAAAATTTTGCTTCGATTTATTACACAGATATCAATGGTCACATAGCCGGAATTGAAACAAACAACAATGGCACCACCAACTTCGGACTCACCAATGTAATAGATACGGATCCGTTGTTTTGTGCCATGGACAGCCAGGATTTCCAATTATCCGAAAATTCACCTTGTGCGAATTATGCCAATGAGGGTGGACCCATTGGCGCTTATGGAATTGGTTGCGAAGCCCTTTCATCTGTGAATGAAATTTTAGCTTCAGGTTTTGCACTTTTTCCCGCTTATCCGAATCCTTTCAATCCAACAACTATGATCCAGTTTAATGTTGGCGTAGGGGATGCAATTTTGCATCCCCTACAATTATCCATATATGACATCACCGGCCGTGTTGTGGAAGTCTTGGTGAACGGCAATCTTGTGAGTGGTGAGCATGAGGTAGTTTGGGATGCAACCGAGTTTGCCAGTGGCGTTTATTTTGTGAAGTTGGAAACAAACGGTATCGTTGAAACACAAAAAGCGGTTTTGCTGAAATGACCCTCCCCCGATTTCATCTCGCTTTTCCGGTTCATGATTTGGAACTGGCACGAGGATTCTATGCCGATATTTTAGGATGCGAACAAGGTCGAGAATCTAAAAATTGGATTGATTTCAATTTGTATGGACATCAAATTGTAGCACATTTATCTTCCAATAATTGTGAACCGGTCGAGACCAATGATGTTGATGGAAATCAAGTCCCAGCAAAACATTTCGGTGTTATATTACCATGGAATGAATGGGAATCACTGGTGGATAAAATCAAAAAATCAGACTTGAAATTTTTAATCGAACCAAGAATACGCTTCAAAAAACGAAAAGGAGAACAAGGAACATTTTTCATTTTGGATCCAAGCGGAAATGCATTGGAATTCAAATCCTTTAAAGATGATAAAATGGTCTTTGAAAAATAACAATGCCAAAACTCACATTACTACCAGATAACAAAGTCATAGAAGTTGAAAGTGATAAACTCATTTTAGAAGCAACTCTGGATGAAAATATTTCCCATGCCCATGCTTGCGGTGGGGAGGGGAAATGCACGACCTGTCGCGTGTTGGTCTTAGATGGTTTGGACTACTGTTCCGAGCCAACAGAAAAGGAATTAAGAATTAAGAACAAGATCCATTCCACCCAGGAATTCAGATTAGCTTGCCAAACCAGGATCCAAGGAGATATGACCGTTCGACGGCTAGTCTTGAATTCGGATGATATTGAAATGGCATCCCGTCAAACTGTTTCAGGTTCGGGTCGATTAGGTGAAACAAAAAAATTGGCAATTCTTTTTTCAGATATTCGTGGTTTCACCTCATTCTCCGAAAAAATTACACCTTATGATACCGTTTTTATTTTGAATCGTTATTTCAATAGAATGGTGACAGTGATCGAATCATTTGGGGGTCGAATTGATAATTATATAGGCGATGGACTTTTGGCCCTTTTTGGTGTAAATGATGAAACTAATCCGGCCTTGGCTGCTGTACAATCCGCCATTGATATGTGCACTGAAATGGATGAAATGAAACCGTATCTTAAAACCATGTACGGTGACTCATTTGATATTGGTGTGGGCGTTCATTATGGCGATGTGGTTGTTGGAAATATTGGCGCCGGAAGATCAAGCCGATTAACAGCCATCGGTGAAGCAGTCAATTTTGCCAGCCGAGTAGAAAGTGCAAATAAAGATTTCCGTTCAAGAGTTTTAATCTCTGAAGCAACCCATGAAAGTGTCAAAGACTCTGTTAAAGTTAAAGATTTTGTAAGAACTAACTTAAAAGGGGTTGAGGATCGAGTGACTCTTTATGAAATTGAAGATGTGTCTGATTATGTTGAAAAAGTAGAAAAAAATGAGTTTTTTGAGAATGAAATAATTTGGCGAAAAGTAAATTCGGTTTCCAGTTTTATCGATGAGCCACAGCAGATTCTAAATGTAAAAAGAGACAAAATTTTGATTGCAAAGTGCAATGATGAATTTGTAGCCATGAATGACCAATGTCCCCACGCTTTATTGAGTTTGAAAGGGAGTGAAATAAATTCAAAGGAAAATACAGTCAAATGTCGATGGCACAATAGTGTATTTTGTACACAATCTGGTGAAGTTAAAAAGTGGATTGATGATGGTGGTTTGAAATTCTTTGCAAAGTTAGACTCTAAGGCAAAAGAAATAGCCTCATATGGAGAAAAAAATTTAGATCTATTTTTAACAAAGGTGATTGATGATACTGTTTGGGTCGGGATAGACCCGGAATATTAAACAACAAGAGGTTTTGTTATGAATCAAGACCAATTCAATCTCGCCTCTGCCAGCCTGTTTGCCATTTTGGTATTGGGTTCCATACGTGTATCGGAATTCAGGATATTATTGAAAAAATAATCCCCAACCATATCCCGTTTCTTCTCTAAATTCAAGTGAACACGAAATCGGAGGTTCGCTATGAAACGACCACTCTCTACAACCCTCTTAATTACCCTCATCGTGTTGCCCCTCACAGCAATAGTTGCTGTGCCCGCCAACACAGATTCCCACAACGTCCCCGGCGGAGATATTCTGGATGAAACACCTCTTTTTCCGGTTCCTGCAGAAATGACCTTTGAAGAATACCAGGATATGAATCGCCGCCTCACCATTGGACTAGCGCTCACCTCTATCCCCATTCCCGGAATTGTTCACCGTTACGCCGGTGAAAAGAAAACTGCTCGCCGATTGTTCATGGTGGGTGCCGGAGGCTTAGCCCTTATGATTGCCGGCGGATCCATGATGGATGAAGAAAAATGGCCCGAATCTGATCATGATGTACTGGTTATGAATTCAGGTGAAGAAAATGAAACACGATATGAAAAAATCCCCATGAACCAAGTGGGTGAAAACATCGAGTACAAACTGATTCAAATGGAGAAAGAAAAAGGCGGTTCCGGTGGCGGGCTCATTGCACTGGGAGCAATCATTATAGTTGGTGATATTTTGTATGATTGGCTTCATGGCTGGAAAATGATTCTGAATAAACGAGATGCAGTCCGATATAAATATGGTCAGCAAATGCAATTATCTCTAAACCCGGAAATTAATCCTTTTGTCCAAAAAGCCGGTCTTAATTTGAATCTGTATTTTTAAATACTTTTTTTGTCCCATTCATGATGAAATGGTTTTTGATTGGACTTTTGCTCAATTTGGGATGTTCTCAAAGCACAGACAGTTATGAGATCAAACGAAAAATCATGGTAGAAGACCAAATCAAAAAACGAGGGGTCAAGGATGAGAATGTTTTAAGGGCAGTTCAAAAAGTAAAACGGGAAAAATTCGTCCCGGAGAATTATCGGGACCTGGCCTATTCCGACGGACCTTTGCCCATCGGCCATAAACAAACCATCAGTCAACCCTACATCGTGGCTTATATGACGGAACAACTCCAAGTCGATAAATCTCATATAGTGTTGGAAATCGGAACCGGTTCCGGATATCAAGCTGCTATTTTGGGAGAATTGGTAAATCAAGTTTACACCATTGAAATCATACCAGAATTGGGAGAGAGTGCCCGGGCTATCCTAAAAAAATTGAACTATAAAAATATAAATGTTCGCACGGGCGACGGTTATAAAGGCTGGCCCGAAGAAGCGCCCTTCGACCGAATTATGGTGACCGCAGCACCGGGAGAAATTCCGGAGAAATTGGTGGAGCAATTAGCAAATGGAGGACGGATGATTCTTCCAGTAGGTGAATCTATTTTTTCTCAAAATTTATGGGTTGTTGAAAAAGATGGTAATGGGGTTGTTTCCAAAGAAAAAATTCTTCCCGTGAGATTTGTACCAATGGTGAAGGAATAATTTTAACATTTATCTGCTAACTTCGTCAGATGTAGCATGCAAAAATTACTTTTCTTTTTATTTTCAGTTTATTGCTTCAGTAAAAATCTAACATTAGAAAACAGGTTTAATCCACCCGCTCGCGAACTCATGGATGTTGAAATTGTGGGTGATATAATGATCATTCCCGGGAATTTGGATGGATATGATTTTTATGATATTTCCAATCCGACTTTACCGGTTCACATCTCAAATATCGAAGTGCCCATGGGGAATCGATCACAACCGGGATTGTGGGTTTCTGCAAATGACAGCATTGTTTTTTTCTCAAGCCGCACCCGGGGTGATGGGCCTGCTATCATTGATTTCTCTAATCCACACATACCTGAATTGATTGGTTCGTTACCATCACCCGGTGGGAATGTATCTTTTGAAGGATCTGACATTTATGGGAATCTGTTGGCGATAGCATGCCATGAAGATGGTGTTTTATTCTATGATATTTCTGAACCACAGAATCCCAATCACACAGTTACATTTGAGACGGAAAATGCCTGGTCAGTGGAATTTATTGATCCACAATACATGGCAATCGGTGACAATGAAAATGGATTAATCATATATGCC
This sequence comes from uncultured bacterium, assembly GCA_964001155.1. GTDB lineage: Bacteria > Fidelibacterota > Marinisomatia > Marinisomatales > UBA1611 > CAXFCD01. Next base: position 22,003 of record CAXFCD010000249.1, read on the forward strand.
TATGACTGTAATGAGGATTCCTGCCTCGATTCATATTTAGATACAGAAGGTGCTGTTAAAGATTTAGCAGTATTTGATTATAAACTATATGTAGCTGAAGGATCCGCCGGTGTATCTGTTTGGAATGTAGGAAATCCATCTGATCCATTTTTGTTAGATCGCTATGATACACCGGGGCTTGCCAATAAAATTGCAATCTTTGATTCCAATAGAGTTGCTGTGTCTGATTGGTTAGACGTGAAAGTTTTGGAGTGGACGGGAGAATCATTAGAATTGGTTGGCTATAAAAGTACGGGGAAAAGAACCATGTCCATCGGTGCCAGAGATGGGGTGATCTATTCTGCTGAATGGCAGCATCTCCAAACTTTTTCGTTTGGTGAAATCACAGATGCGGATCTGGATATCAGTTCTTGGGATATTTCCTATCCTACACTGGAAATCGGTGAAAGCGATACAGTTGAACTAATTATTGAAAATAACGGCCAAATACCCCTGGGATTCACCACGCCAACGTTCACACATAATGATTTTAGTGTTGTGAATTTTCCTGACTATTTAGATGCAGGCGTATCCACGACTGCCCAAGTAATCTATACAAGATCCAACCAAAATGCTTCCGGTGTGATGCAGATTACGTCCAATGACCCTGACGAACCGGAAATAGAGATTCAACTGATTGGGAATTATGAAGGCGGCATTGTTGGGATAGAAGCCCCTGATTTCACATTGCCTATTGTAGCTAACGGGACAGGGGATTTCACCTTGAGCGATCACTTAGGGAAAATTGTTGTTATTGCATTTTTTGCGCCTGGATGACCGGTTTGCAGTCCGGAGTTGTCGGACTTGGAATCAGCCATTTGGCAATCGTATCCACAGGACAGTGTTATTGTTGTGGGCATCACAGCAGTGAACCAAAACCAAATTAATCAATTTGTTGAAGAAACGGGTTTAACGTATCCAATTCTTCAGGATGAACCGACGGGTGGCGGTGGTGGTGGATTTGGTGGTGAAGTCTATGATGATTATTATATTCCCAATCAGGGTTCTCCATACCCTCGTGATTTTATTGTGGATCAAAATGGTGTTCTGGTTTATGCCAACAATGAAGTGGATACAGAGTATATGCTTTATATCATAGATAAATTATTATTTGGAGAATATTTTGTTGATGTAGATAACGGATATGGAAGCGGAGATTATGCTCCGGGTGACACGGTTCACATTTGGGGTGACCTTTTGCCGGAGACTATGGTTTTTGATCAATGGACCGGAGATACAACTCTTTTAGAAAATACCAACGAATGGCACACTATTTTAGTCATGCCAAATTATGATCTTGAATTGCATGCTGTTCAGGAAACAGTTGGAGAAATTGACTTCGTTTATGAATCTATTCCAGGCGTTGAAAATCCAAAAAATGTTTATTACCATTTCCCGGAAGATCCGGAAGGCATCATCTTTTTTTTCCATGGGGGAAATGGTAATGCGGAGGAAATCAAAAATCGTGTTGAAGTGAATCAATTTCTTCAAGATGCTAAGGTTGATAACTTTGGATTCATTATCACCGAATCAGAAGAACGAACCTTAAATGATGCCAATGTTGATGGTGTAACCCCATGGGAATTGAATCCCTGGACTTTAGAAAATATTGATATTGGAAATATTCATGCTTTAATTGATACATTTGTTTCCCGGAATTCTTTCAACGAGGAAACTCCAATATTTTCAATTGGTGTATCGAACGGCGGGAATTTTGCTTCTGTAGTTGCCTACGCATTGGGATTAAATGCTGCAGCCATGTATTCTGCTCAAGGAAATCCACCTGAACTTTATCAGGTGACAACAACGCCAACGTTGTTTTGTCCAGCGAAATACGACCCTGCCATTGGTGGTGGGAATTGGGGTGCAGTCATGAATTATGATACACTTCAAGCCAGAGGGATTCCTTCAATATTTTTTGAATTGGATCGTTCACCTGCTTATCCCGAAAGGTTTGCAAGAATTCCAAACATTGATGAAGAATTTTCATCCGATATTTTTTATGAATTTCAGAGTTTAAGTTTTATTGATGAAAACAATTTTTTCAATGTTATGGATGATTCAATCACTTCTTTATTTATGGAAAATCCTGACGATTTTCCAGATTTGGGAGAATTGGAGATTGAAACAGTTCGTCATGTAATGGATCAAATTAAGGTCATGACTGCAGACCACTCATTTTATTCGAATCATAATAAACGGACTTTGGCATTCTTCAGGAATCATATGGATCAACTCTCGATTGATTCGAATAAAAATTTTCCCGACGATTTTGTACTATACCCTGCCTATCCAAACCCATTCAATCCAACCACGATGATCCGTTATAATATTAGTGTAGGGGACGCAAATTTGCGTCCTTTACAATTAACCTTGTATGATATTACCGGTCGATTGGTTGAAACATTAATCAATCAACAATTGGAACCGGGAGTCCATGAGATCCAATGGGATGCCAAAAACCTACCAAGTGGGCTTTATTTTATTCAACTTCAATCTGGCACAAAGATTCAAACCCAAAAATTGATCCTTCTTAAGTAAAGTCCACCAAACTTCTCAGTTTGAACATTTTAAACTTATCTGAAGTCCAAATTCTTTAAACCTTGCGGATGTTTCCATCACGGCGGACAAGTAAAACTTCCACAAGGTTTTAAAAGATAAAAAATTCTCCATCATTTCTCCCTAACTTTTAGAATCAAAATATCGATTGGAGAACTCAAATGAAAAAAATCGGCACCCTTTTCCTCAAACTCATTGTATTTATTTCGTTTCTTTATCCCCATTGCCAAGTGCCATGCGGCATATATGACGATGCCCTCCGCATCGTGCAGATGAAAGAGGATGTAACTACCATCCGCAACAGCATGGGAAAAATAAACGGCCTTTCAACACAAAGCAAAAGTGCCCAAGATATGAATCAAATCATTCGCTGGGTGAATACGAAAGAAGACCACGCCAGCCATATCCAAACTATCGTCTCAGATTACTTTTTAACACAACGAATCAAATTCAAAGATGTGGGACAAGAAGATCGGGAGAAGTACGTTCAGCAAACCACGATTCTGCATCAACTTTTAGTGGCGGCTATGAAATGCAGGCAAACGGTGGATGAATCAAACTGCGATAAAGTCCTGACCTTAATTGATGAATTTTCAAAGCTCTATTTTGATGAACACGGCCTGAAGCACTTAAAAGAATTGGAAGGGTAATTGAGCAAACAAAAAAAAGTCAGTTCCAAAGAAGTGGGACTGGAGATTGGCCTGTCTCTTGGCAGATTTTTTTTCAAGACGGAACATCTTCATTATGGTTACTGGCCACCTGACCTTCCCATTGAACCGGAAAATTTCCGCAAAGCCCAGGAACATCATTCTCAATTGATTCTGGATGCAATTCCGGAGGGTGTAAATTTCATTTTGGATGTGGGGAGCGGTTCCGGTGGATTGGCGGGAAAAATGGTAGAAAAGGGTTACAAGGTAGATTGTGTTTTGCCCAGCGAATATTTAGCAGATCGCATTGAAGAAAAATTTGGAGAAAAGGTCAAAGTGTATCGGTCAAAGTTCGAAGATATGCCCGTAGAAAAAACCTATGATCTGATTCTTTTCAGCGAAAGTTTCCAATATGTGAATGTGCCCAAGGCATTGGACAAGGTGCTATCTGCAACTGGAAAGAAAAGCCATGTTCTTATTTGTGATTTTTTTCGCCAGCCGGGTGCAGGACGAAGACCTTTAGGTGGTGGACATGATTGGCAGAAATTCCAGGATCAATTGTTAGGCAAACCTTTTCAAGAAATAAAAAATGTGGATATCACAACGGAAACCGCACCCACTATGGATATCCTGGACCAATTCCTGACGGAAGTGGCTGAACCTGTTTCCACTATTTCGGCCCGTTATTTGGACAGCAATTATTCAAAATTAATGAAATTCCTGCGTTGGTATTTTGCCAAGCGGATTGCCAAAATAAACCGGATTTATTTTTCCGGTGTCCTCACAGGTGAAATGTTCAAGGAATTAAAAACATACCGGCTTTTACTTTATAAGATTATGTCTACATGAATGTCTTTAAGCAAAAATGGATCAATGTTTTGATCCTGTCCTTTTCCACCCTGTTTGCTCAGGGTATTTGGTATGAAGGGAACTTGAAAGGGATTGAACGATTGCACCTTGAATTCAACCTGAAAGGGAAAGATGACTTGGTTTGGGAAAAGCGGGTTGTCAATTTTATCGAACTGCGGTTTTTGGAACATGATATTCGGATGGTGAAAGAAAAAATGCCCAAATTGACTGTGGATGTGCATATCATTGATTCCAGGGTGGAGAAGATTTCCTCCTTTTTGGTTACGTTCTCCATCCTGAACTACAGTGTGTCAGAACCTAATTATTATCAATCCATGGCTGACACAGTTGTAACGAAAAAATTCATGACCAGCAGAATATTCGGACGTGAAATCATGGGACAAACTTCCAGCCAAAACCTGTATCGGGATACGGAAAAAGCCATCAATCAATTGATTTCAATTTTCCTCGATCAATGGTATAAAGACAATCCAATCAAGCAATTTTAACTTTTTTGTTTTTTTAAACCTGACCCTTTGACAAAATCGGAGAGTGATGTAACTTTCTGGGAAGGGCGGAAAAAAACCTTCACCAACACAAATGTATTTGATCCGAGGTATAATCATTTTTCATTTTGTGTGTATCTGCTTTGCTGCAGAAACCACAAAGTCCATTTCTGTCAGGACGGGCAACCAGCTTGCTGTCTTGGAGTTTGAAGGGTGGTCTATATCCGAACCTCTTACCCAGCACCTGACCGAAGAATTCCGAGAAACCGTTCGAGACTTGAAAATGTACCAAGTGCAGGATCGGGGCATCACTAACCAATTCAATATTTTTAAACCCCGAAAGAAGGATTACTGGTCCTGCTGGAGTGAGGAATGTGCCATCGACTTGGGCAGGAGATTGAATGTGAATTATGTAATTGCGGGGAATATCCAAAAAAAAGGTGATGATGAATTTTTGATCAAAGGCAGATTATTCTCGGTGGATATGGAAACAATGCTGAATGAATTCGCTCTGAATAGTTCCGGCATAACGGACAGTCTTCTCCTTGAAATGAAAAAGATGGCGTACAACGTGAGTGGTCTAGTTGCACCGGATACCTTGTCTGTGGGGACAGATTTATCCCAAGTTGCTGCTTCAGATGATATTAAACGAAAACGGCAGTGGATCCAACTCCCGCCCATTCCCAGTAAGATCAAGGCCCTCATGATGTCCACAGCGCTTCCGGGCAGCGGGCAAATATGGGCAGAGCGAAAATATCCCGGTTACGGATTTATGGGAGCAGAAGCCACCTTAGGATTGGCTGCATTGATTGCCTATTACCAATATGACAAAGCCTGGGGCGGATTCCAGGAAAATTACACCAAATACCAAAGTGAAACTGATCCACATGAAATCATGGAATTGCGACCCCAAATTATTCAATACGCAGCAGATACGAAAACATACAATGCATTTATGAAAAATATTCGCAGTGTTGGACTTTCCATTTGGGTGGTGAATATGGTTCACGCCTATCTCGTTGCGCCTAATGATGATTTTTTCGATGGAGAATATTTTTTCGATTTAGAATACAAACCGGATGTTAACCAAGTCCAGCTTAATGTCAATTTTTAAACAAATGAAATTTGCTTTTGGCATATTGACCATTTTGTCTCTACTGAATTTATCCTGTGAAGATGCGGTATATGATTTGGATAATCCTAACGATCCTGAAAATATGGATTTAGATCCACCGGCTCTATTTTTTCATCCATCGGAAATAAATACCAAAGTTGACTCATCCTTTTCTGTACAATTATACGGTCTTAAACTAAATCCTGCCGCAGCCGCCCATTTGGATGTCCGCTATGATTGGCGCGGCGTACAAGTTGATTCAGTTGTAGCCGATACATTTTTCCAGAGCCTGAATGATCCTTTTCAAATTGTCATAGATGATAGACAAGGCACTGTGGACATTTTCATTTATTTATTGCCGGACACACTAATTGACCAAAATGAGGGCGGTACTTGGTCTTTGGCGACTGTTTATTTTACAGCCACTTCAACGCGAGGGTCGGAGCTTTTGTTTGGTGAAAATACCCGTATGAGGGATGCCAATAATGACCCGGTCGGTGTAAGAAGTTTTGGCTCCGGATTTATCAATGTGGAATAATTATTTTTCACGAAATAATGGTATTCAGCCTAATCCGGATATAATAAAAAAATGTGGAAAATATCAACCACACGGATTTATCCTAATCCTAATTCTAATCCCTTCCCAAATTTTTGCTCAGCAGGACAATAGTTATTTTTTCATACCCAGCGGGGATTATGTTGAATGCGTCGTAGATCAGTCTCAAGGTGCTGAACAAAACCTGGAACCCACGGCGGGAATGACCTTGGAATTTTGGGTTAAACCACCATTGGATGAAGACCCAGAAAATTTTGTTGGGATAATAAATTATATGACGTTGTCAGGACCGGATAATGAAGCAGGATTTGCATTTATTTTTTATGAAGGATTATGGCGGTTTATGTTATGTGCAGCCAATGAAACAGATATTTGGGGTAATGGATTGCAAAATTGGCCTGGAATTGAATTGGATGATAATGTGTGGGAACATGTGGCATGTACTTATAATGGCTCAGAGGTATCGGTTTACTTGAATGGTGAAATCCAACAAACTCTCACCATTGGCGGCGGTGCAATTCAGTGGGCGGATATTGATAAAAAATTGGATATTGGAAAAGGCATTGGATACGGCGGTCCCCCCGACAACTATTATTTTCAAGGCGCCATTGATGAGGTTCGGGTTTGGAGTATGGCCCGGAATGAAGCTGAAATTCAGTCAACAATGAATCAAGTTATCGGTGCTGAGGATGGCTTGGAAGCCTATTGGAATTTCAATGATAACCAGTCAACCGATGTGACAGATCTAACAGGCAATGGTTATCCCGGCACGCTTTACGAAGATGGAAATGGGTATTGGTTCGATGATGTATTTGCCGCCGGTGAAACGGGCGCTTGCTGCGAGGGTGAAGATTGTTCCGAAGAAACACAAGCCGATTGTGAAGCTACTGGCGGAACATACCAAGGGGACGGTACCGATTGTTCCGGTAATCCCTGCGCTTCCGGCCCCTGTTTTGATGAGGAAATCACCGAAGCGGATTTTCCTTACAGTCATTTGGCTGATTTGACTATAGAAGATGATGACTGGGATCAAAGTTATTTTCCCTATCCTGCAGGCGGAGAACAAGGCAATACAGCCAATGGCGCTGATTATACTTACAAGCTAACCTTATCCGAACCGGCGGTTATTTATGTGACAACCTGTGATGAATTAACCACTGTGGATGTCCAAATTGGAATTTATACAGAAGAATGTGATGAAGCATCCTGGATCTTTTTCCAGGATGATTCTAATTCAGACATTTACTATCCAGACGGGACGACTGATCAATATAATTTTGAATGTATTTCCGGTTATGAATCGGCACCGACCTATGCAAATATGCTTCCCCAAATTGTATGGGATCCAGGCACCTATTACATCGTGGTAGATGACAGGGCCGGAACACCGGGATGGGGTTCTGTACGGACTTGGATAGGCTATTCTCTTTTGGTGGATACCACCTATACATCTGGAGATTTTACAGAAGTAAGCTATATATTTAGTGAGGGTGTTTTTGGCGGAGAATATCAGGATGTTTATTATGGAAATGGCACGGGCCTGGACGCAGAGGATTGGACATTCTCCATTAACCCAAATGGAGGTGCTGCCAATGATGTTAATATGACCTCTCTTACGTCTGCCACAGGCGGTACACTTGTCGGCGGAGAAGAAACAGTTATCTTGAATTTTGAATATCCCACAACGCCAAGCGGTGGGGAAATTTTGACAGTAGGCCCGGCTTCCGTCTCATCCATTTTTAACAGTGTGGGCGTGCCATTGCTGGATGTAGATGGGACTCCGATTGAATTGGTGGATGCCTTGGCGCCAACTGTTGAATCCACAACTCCTCAAAATGGTGAATCCGGCGTTTCATCTGTCACAAATATTACAGTGAGGTTTACAGAAGCTGTTTTGAATTCTATAGATGGTGAAAATATCACCAATTCCAATGCCACCGATTGTTTCATATTAGAAGAAGCTGTTTCAGGAGATGACATCAGTTTCACAATTACCTCGGGAGATCAGATTGAATTTGAGATTAATCCTGATCCGCCCGGCGGACAATTACCGGAAAATACCGCCATCAGATTATCCTTGCTTGCCACGATTGAAGACGAAGCAGGTAATGGGTTTGCCTTTGATACATTAAGGTTCGTCACAGCAGATGAATCGCCACCTCAAATTAATTCCAGCACTATTTCATCCATTAATGATTATGTGGCGATTACCTTTTCAGAAGGTGTGTATTCAAGTGCTGGATTCTCCTCTGCACCTGACTTAACCTACATGGGTGAATTTGGTGGCCATAAATATTATGGTTCCAATTATCCATTAACCTGGACGGATGCCAGTGATTATCTTGATGGCTTTGAAGGTGCACACTTGGTCACCATATCTTCCCAAGCAGAAAATGATTTTGTTTCAGGTGAATGGGCCATTGGATGGATTGGGTTTAATGATATAGAAGAGGAGGGTAATTGGGTTTGGGTTACCGGTGAAGAAGTAACCTATACCAATTGGGCTCCTGGTGAACCAAATAATGCAGGGGAAGAGCATTACGGAGAAATATATTCTGATGGAACTTGGAATGATCTACCGAATGATTTAAAAACTTTTATTGCAGAAGTTGAAGAATCAGGCAGCACAGGCGGATTGGAATTATCCGACTTGACTTATATCTTCAATTCCAATGGTGGTAATTGTGAAAATGTCACTGTTGTAGGATTAACAAATACAGCCGGAGAAGCCTTAACTGGTGGAGAAACAACTATCCATGCCTTGCTTTCACTTGGCGGAGCGCCCAGCGGGGTGGAAACAATTACATTCTCTCCTGTAAACAATTCTTCCATTTATGATTATGCAGGGAATACCATGAATTCATCTGTGGTTTCAGAGGAAGTTACACTTTTGGCATCGGCCTTATTGATTTCTACCGATTTAGCCGACAGCAATGTTTATGTGGATCTTGGATTTTCCACCGGTATTTATGGGAATGCTTATCAATCCATGCCTGTTTATTTAGCTGCATTTGAATCCATTTTAGAGACCAATGATGGTACAGCTACTAACATCACACTCACAAGTGTAACTGATCTTGAAAATAACGCTTTAGTGGGTGGCGAGGATTCGATCCGAATTCACATGAGTTTTAATGAGTTGCCATCCGGAGTTGAAAGAGTTTCACTTTCTCCTGCTACTAATTTTAGCATTTACAGTATTTCCGGTGTCCCAGTTCCGGAATCTGAAATTTATGGCCCCATTATATTGAATGACGAATATCCACCAATTGGGATGGATGACATCGAAGAAGGGGAAACAAATGTTAGTGAAATGGATACCATTACGATTTCCTTTAATGAAAATATTTACATTCCTGAAACAGGAAACCAAGTCACAGAGGGAGATTTAGTGCCGTCAATAACGCTGGCTTATGGTGATGCCGATGGCGAATCCATACCCTTTCTCATCGAATTGGTGAATGATCCTCCGGTCATTACTCTTTATCCAGCTGTGGGATATAATAGTGAAGCAACCGTGTATTATGCATTTAATGCCCAATTTCAAGATGTAAATGAAAATCCGGAGACTTATATTTTTGAAGCAACATTCACTGTCAGGGATTATATACCACCTGTCTTTCAATCCACATCGCTTTCACCACTGAATTCCTATGTTGCCATAGAATTTGATGAACCTGTATATGCAAATTCCAACGGAACCGGTGGATTGAGCCTGGGAAACATTGATTATTATTTTAATGCGAATGGCGGAAATTGTGAAGAACTTACAGTTTCGCAACTCACCAAGGAAAACGGAACTGCCTTGACAGGCGGTGAAACGACCATTCGCGCTGTGTTGGATTTAAATTGTTCTGCCAGCGGTGTAGAAACTATACATTTTGGTCCTTCAGATGATCCCATTTACGATGCAGTCGGGAATGCCATGTCATCCGATGATGTCTCTGGAGCAGTGACCTTGTATGAATCAGCCTATATTGAAAATCACACATTGGCGGACAGTAACGAATTCATTGATCTTTATTTTTCTGTGGGTGTGTATGGAAATTCGACTCAAACCCAGCCGTTATACTTATCTGCATTTACAGTAGCTCTCCAAACGAATGAAGGTTCTGCAACGACAGTAACACCCACGAGTCTAACTGATACAGTTAATACACCCCTAACCGGTGGTGAGAGTACCATACGTCTGCACATGAGTTTTGACAATTTTCCATCAGGAGAAGAAACTATCGTGATTTTACCAACCACTGCCTACAGTATTTACAGTTATTCCGGTATTCCAGTGCCAACGTCGGAAGTGTCTGATTCAATTTTACTGAATGACCAATTGCCACCCATGGGTGATGACAATATTGTGAATGGAACGACCGATGTGGACCAGGGTGATTCCCTGACACTAACTTTTACGGAGGACCTATACCTTCCGCAAACAGGAGATATTGCAACCGAAGCGGATTTAGCATCTTTTGTCACATTAAAAGAGGATAGTAGTACCGGCATTGATATTCCATTCACCCTTTCAATGGTTGGCAGTCCGCCTACATTGATCATCAATCCTGTAGAAGATTATCCAAGTGAAACGACCGTTTATTATGCCTTTAATGCTGTCTTGGCCGATGTGAATGGGAATAGTGTTGAAATCAATTTTGCTGCTTCCTTCACCATTCGAGATTATTTAGCGCCTGTTGTTGTTTCCTCCGTCTTGGCCTTAGATAATTCATACTTGGATATAATTTTTGATGAGGAAATTTATGGCACAAATCAGGAGTCTGGCGCCGTGGGTAACAATGTGATCCAACTGGAATTTTTTGATAATGGCAGTGTAACCGATACTGTGATCATTACCAGTTTGACTCGGACAGACAGCAATTTTCTCATTGGTGGCGAAACAATGGTTCGTATGAATTTGGAATATAATTCCACGCCCAGCGGGAATGAATCCATGGTAGCATCAGTCATATCTGGTGTTGAAATCTATGACGATGCGGGGAATCAAATGACGGCCCAGACTCTCACCGATACCATACAACTATATGACATTTTACCGCCCAGCGTGGATACTATGTCTGTTCCCATTGATTCTTTTATTGTATTGATGGAGAACACACCGATCACATTTTCATTTAATGAGCCCATAAATTCTCTGGAATTTACTGTAACGGCTGTCGTGGCAGAATCTGTGAATTTTGATACCATCCGAACCGATTCGACTATCAAGGTTACGTTGCAGCCGCCTTTCACCAGTTTTGATTCTATCACGGTTTATTTTTCACATCTGGAAGACTATGCGGGTCTTACAACAGTAGACATTGCATACACTTATGTAACACCATTGTTGGGTGATTATGATTTGGATTCAACCCTTTCTTATGAGGATTTGTGGGATTTAGTGACAAATTGGAAGGATAAAAATTATAATTATGAGTTAGCACCGGTAACAGGGGAAGCACCCCATTTCGTGGCCACACCGGATAGTAAATTTGATATTGAGGACGGCATGGCATTTGTCCGTATGTGGTCTTGGTACCAAAAAACCTATGGAACCATTAGGGAAGAAACAGAAGCAGTTGGACGACCATTGGAATTAATCCAGAATAATGATAATCTTTTTATTGTTCTGAATGAAGATGTTAGCGGCGGTCAATTTTCTTTTTCTTATGATATTGGTGAAAATCCAATCCAGTTCAAGGATCGGCAAAATAAAGAACATGAATATTTCCTGACAAACCATTCTCCGGAATTGGGATATTCAATCATGGAATTTGCCCGGTCAGGTGAATTGGCTGCTGATACTATTTCTATTAATTTAAATGCAGAATTGAAAGATATTTCCCTTTTTTATCAATTGATCAATGATGAAAAACAGATTGTCCAAAAAGGGACTGTCAATGTAAATGGTACCAATTTGCCAACCAAGATGGCCCTCTATCCTGCATACCCAAATCCATTCAATCCAACGACCACGATTCGATTTGATATACCTGAAAATGAAATTCAGAATTCTGTCATATTAAATATTTATGACCTCCGAGGACGGTTAGTGGAAACGTTGGCAAAGGGTGCAATGCTCCCGGGGCGATATTCAATGAAATGGCACGCTAATCAATACGCATCGGGCATGTATTTTGCGCGGCTTGTTTATGGTGAAAAAGTAAAAACACAGAAAATCCTGCTATTGAAATAGGCGGGTTTGTCTCGTTGCTTTGCATAAGAATCTGAAGCTACATTTGGTATATTATGAGACATCTTCCGACGACAAAGGAGCTCCGAAAAAAGTACGACCCAGATCGAATTCTGGATGCCATCGAAAAAGCCTATCGCACCAACTTGGATAAATTGCGATCTTCTCTGAGCCATCCGGATAGTCCCATCCTCAAATACAATCGTGACCTACAAATCTCCCTGTTAGACACCGGGGAATCAAATAATGATGACTCTGTGAATGAGGTCGCCGCTTCATTGAAAGATACGGTTTACTTTATGACTTTGTCAAAAAAGGATCGAACAGCCATCACCCAAACTATGCGGTCTTACCACACGGAATTGGTGAAAAATCAATTAACCAGAATCGAGATATTATTAGAAGATTCTGAAATAGGATCACCAAAACATGGGCATGATCCAACACCGAAACATAAAGGTATGAATCAGGTTTTCCATATTCTGAAAATGATCCATAAGGACTTAGAATTGGAAATAAATCACTGGATGCATTTATCCCGTGCTGGTTATTTGACAGGATTTCAAAATTCCATGGGAGAATTTTTCATGATTCTGAAAGCGTTGGGGATGGTACAAAAAGATCAACTTACATTGGTTCAAAGATTATTTGATGATTTCAATGTAGATTGGGACGAGGGTGA
>CAXFCD010000250.1:0-3089 GCA_964001155.1 uncultured bacterium
ATACGGTTTGATCAGGCTGTTAGCCAAATAGGATCTTCTTCTAAAAGTAAAAGATCCCTTCAAGCAATTTACGATGTTATCTCCTGGAATCATGTTTACGACAAAGTCAATCAGCGGCCCTATACCTGTTTGAGTCGAAATTGGAATACCAAAAAATTCGGAGGCTTTGGGGTGTGGCTTAACGATGTACTTTTCAATGCCTTGCTGTGGAGTTTTTTTGATATTCAAAAGGCCATTGAGAATTTAGAAGCAGTTGTGGCCTGGCAAACTAAGGAAGGAAATTATGCATGCCTGGTGACAGGAAACGATCAATGGGTTGACCGTTCTCAACCTCCCATTGCGGCGTGGGTTCTTTGGAACGTTTGGCAAAGATCCCAAAATGATGAAATTTTAAAACAGTTCTATGAGAGTGTTTTAAGGAATCATGAATGGTGGCATAGGAAAAGAACTCTTAATGATCTGGGATTAGTCGCTTATGGCACTTCCCAAGATATTGGAAATGGCCTTTATAAAGGGACCAAACTCGGGGCGAAAAACGAGAGTTCAATGGATAATTCACCTGTCCATGACCAAGCCTATTTTAATCCACAATCTGGTTTGCTGGAATCAGCCGATGTGGGGCTGAATAGTTTGCTTTGTCTGGATGGTGAAATGTTGAGTCTTATGGCTGATCATCTTGGTCAAAATGTAAAATCGGATGAGCTCAAAAAAAGAGTAGAGCAACATCGTGAAAGGATATCAAAATGGCTTTGGGATGATAGAAGAGAAGTTTTTGCGAATCGGATGGTTGATGGGTCATTTGTGAATTCCATTGCCCCTACTTCCTTTTATCCTTTGATTGCAGGTGCCGCCTCCAAGGAACAGCAGCGATCTTTGGTCGAAAATTACCTCCTCAATCAAAACGAGTTTGGAGGAGAATATGTCCTTCCATCGGTCAGCAGAGGTGATCCCGCATTCAACGATAATGTGTATTGGAGAGGAAGGGTCTGGGGGCCATTGAATTATTGGACCTACTTCGGTTTGAAACGAACAGGATTGTTGGATGAAGCAAGTTGGTTAGCTGAAAAAAGTTATAACCTGTTCATGAAAGGCTGGGATCAGAGGTTATGTGGTGAAAACTACAACGCTGATAATGGTCAGATCAAAGACCAATCTGACACCGATGAGTTTTATTCCTGGGGAGCATTGCTTCCTGGAATACACTTAGCTGAAACTTTTGACATCAACCCTTGGCAGGGTTTGTCGATTGATTTAAACGCCGATTTTGAGGAAATAGGTCCGGTCTCTTCACCATTCGGGAAAATAACGATTCAAAGGACTGAAGATTTTTGGACCTTAAATCTGGATCAAGAATTAGAGATCAAAGGGAATCAGAAATCCAAAATAGAAAACCTTCAAATCTCATCAGGATTGATATCCTTTGCAATAGAACAGATGAACCATGATTCTTATTTTGAGTTATCTAAAACTGTCAATGAAGTACAACAGAATGGGAATTCCATTCGTTTTGAACAAAATAAAATTTATTTCAAACATTCAAATAATCCTCAAAATATAAAAATTTCTTTTTTGACTTAACTGTATTTCTAAAAAATCTGAATGGATTTAGAGGAATTTTTAAAAGCAATTCCTAAAGCGGAATTGCATGTTCATTTGACAGGTTCTGTTTTTCCGAAAACCCTCGAGGCATTAGCCCAAAAGCATCATGTCAAATTACCGGAATATCAGTCCATTGAAGATCTTTATGACCGCAGTGAATTTAAAAGCATTTTACCCATGCTGAAAGTTGCTGTTTCAGTCATGCAGAACCCGTCTGATTTTTCCAGGATTGTTTATGAAACGATGCGTGAGGCGGCGCAGAACGGAGTACGGTATCGTGAAATTTTCTGGAATCCCACAGATCATCAGAGTGTTCCTGACTTCCAGTATAGGAATGCAATGGAAGGGATCATTGAAGGTTTAAAAAATGCTGAAAAGGATTTTGGAATCGTTGGACGCATGATTCCATCCATCAACCGTGAAGAATCCGCTCAACTGGCTGTGGATCTGGTAACGCTGGTACTTGAAAATCCTTTTGAAGAAGTAATCGGCTTGGGAATGGATTATCTGGAAACCGGTCATCCTCCAGAAAAATTCTGGAAAGCCTATCAAATTGCTGGAGAAGGAGGCCTTCACTTAACGGCACATGCAGGAGAATTTGGAGAACCCTGGAACAATGTAGAAACCTCTTTGGATCTTTTGAAATGCGAAAGGATTGACCACGGGTATACGATTGTTGATAACCCGGATTTAATACAAAGGTGTATTGATCAGGAGGTTGTTTTTACCGTGGTCCCGTCCAACTCCTATTACTCCCGAACGTTAAAAAAAGAAGATTGGCCGTATCAACATCCGATTTACCAGATGGGCCGCCTGGGGTTAAACATTTTCCCAAACAGTGATGACCCTCCATTACATCACACCAATCCAGGGAAATGTTATGCTGATATGGTCCGTAAGTTTGACTACAGCATCGATGATATTCGTCAATTCATCATTCATTCAATCAATGCTTCATTTGTGGATGAACCCACCAAAAAAACATGGCGCAGAGAATGGTTGGCAGAATTTGACGAATTAAGAAAAAGTTTAAAATCTGAACAATTCAATTAACTTTTCCATTTCAATCTGTTCCATGAAGTTCCAAAAATATCTGGATCTTGAAGCTTTAACAAAACTTCGCAGGGACCTTCATCAGCATCCAGAACTTGGATTTGAAGAAATTCGCACCTCGCGCATCGTTGCCGATTACCTCCTAGAGTTAGGTTTAGAAGTAGAAGAAGGGATTGCAGAAACAGGAGTTGTAGCAACCTTGAGAGGCGAAGGGAGGTCTGTGGGACTCAGGGCCGATATGGATGCTCTGGCATTGGAAGAAACAAGCAGCATTCCCTGGGTTTCCAGGTTGCCGGGAAAGATGCATGCCTGCGGGCATGATGGCCACACCACCATGCTGCTTGGGGCGGCAACCGTGCTTTCCAAATCTCCGCCCAATGGAACGGTACATTTTATCTTTCAGCCTGCAGAAGAAGGGAGAGGCGGGGCAAAGAAAA
>CAXFCD010000251.1:0-1847 GCA_964001155.1 uncultured bacterium
ATGTGTTTGGAAATAATGCAACAATCTGTTTTTGGTTACTGGCTGGTGGTGATTGTATTTGCCTCTTTGCTTGCTGCGGTGATGTCGACGGCAGATTCCGCATTGCTCAGTATCAGCTCAATGATTACCCATGATATATATGGGCAAACCTTCCGACCGGATGCTGATCAGGTGCATTTAACACGGGTTGGGAAATCCATAACCTGGATTCTAATGATTCCTTTAGTTTGGGCAGCACTGGCCTATGAAGGGAATCTCATACAATTATTGAAAATCAAATTTGAATTATTGATTCAATGCGTGCCGGCAATTTATCTGGGTGTTCATAGCAAATCGCTAAATGCTCGTGCCGTAATAACAGGATTGGTGGTAGGTTTAGTGGTAACCTTGGGGCTGATAATAATGGGTTGGAGTCGTGTTTTAGGAATCCACTCCGGGATTATCGGTCTGGCTTTTAACCTGGCAATATGTTTTATATCCATTTCCCCGGCAATTTTACTCTGGAGAAAATCTAAATAAATTTAAAATGTTTTTTTATCGGAATTTTATTTTCCGCAATCCCAATTGCTTGTTAATTGCCTCCGGGGTATGATAGCCGCCGAAAATATAATCTTGGAATAATTAAATGTCGAATTCTGAAAAGTCCCAATACGATCAAAGCGGTGTATCCAGCCAGGGAGCAGAGACAGCGCTTTCTGGTTTGCTTAAACATGTTTTGCCAACCCGTAAGTTCAGTGATCGTTATCCACTTGCTGCAGATATAGGTTATTTTGCCAATGTCATTGATATTGGTAATGGTCAAGGGATCGCCTTTGGAACGGATGGAGTCGGAACAAAGGTTCTTGTTGCTGAGTTACTCAATCGGTATGACACCATTGGTATTGATTGTGTGGCAATGAATGTGAATGACATCATTTGCGTGGGTGCTCGGCCCGTCAGTATGGTGGACTATATCGCCTGCTCGCATACGGATCCGAAAGTTTTTACCCAGCTGGGCGAAGGTCTGGCTGAAGGTGCGCGGCAATCGGATATCAGCATTTCCGGTGGTGAAATTTCTCAGATTAAGGAAATCATCTCCGGGATAGATCTTATTGGAGCCTGCATAGGTCACGTTTCTCTGGACAGGGTCAATACTGGAAAAGATATAAAGCCCGGTAACCTGATTGTCGGGTTGGCATCGAGCGGTGTTCATTCCAACGGCCTGACACTGGCCCGCCGCGTTTTGCTGGGAGACACCATTGAAGAACAAAAATCACGT
Organism: uncultured bacterium; assembly: GCA_964001155.1. Lineage (GTDB taxonomy): Bacteria > Fidelibacterota > Marinisomatia > Marinisomatales > UBA1611 > CAXFCD01. Next base: position 1,259 of record CAXFCD010000251.1, read on the forward strand.
GTCAATGACTATGAGGAATTTCTTGACCAGACATTGGGCGAAGCTTTATTGGTTCCCACACAGATCTATGTAAAACCCGTTATGGAAATGTTGGATTCAGGAATAGACCTTAAGGCCATGGTACACATAACCAGTGGTGGGTTTTGCAATCTCAATCGGGTGGAATGTGACAACATTCGTTTCGTTATAGATAACCTGCAGCCGGTTCATGAAATTTTTAACCTCATTCAGGATAGAGGCGGGGTAAGCGAAGCGGAAATGTTTGAAGTTTTTAATATGGGGACAGGGTTTTGCCTTATTGTCGAAGGTGCGAAACAAGTCGATGCTATTGCTGAAGTTTGTAAAACGTATAACCTTTCCTCTCAGGTCATTGGTCAAATAGAAGAATTTCAGGGCAAAGAAGTTTTTCTACCGCAAAAGCAACTCACCGGAAAAGGCAGTCGATTTACCTAGTCTGCTTTTTGTGCCGGTTTTGAATTATCTGAAAACCAGAAACAACAGTTCGCTCGTTTTTCATTATGGGATTATTGACTGCCAGACCCTCCTCCACTCACTTTGTTGTAGATCACCCTTTATTTCTTGATGTTAA